>JBJONJ010000298.1:0-5487 GCA_046051905.1 Verrucomicrobiota bacterium | reverse complement strand
CCAGCCCGGTGAGAAGGCGAAAGTCGTCTGGAAGCTGCCGAGGCCATCTCACGACGTGCACCTGGTCGCCATCGCCACCGGGCCCGGGGTGAAGGAGGCCTTCTGGGAGATCCCGCGTCCTTACCAGCCCGCCAGCAAGACCTTCACCTCCCGCGTTATCGGTTCCACCAATCCCGTCTGGATCGATGCCGATGGCAATGGGGCATTCGAGTCCGCCCACGCCATCGCCCAGCGGCTGCTCCGCGAGGCGGGCGGCGATGCCAGCCAGGTGAATCGCGACAAGCTCGACGAGGCGGTGCGGGTCCAGTTGGACGACCTCGCCCGCTGAGTCACGGCTCACCAAAAGCCCCACAGGCCGGTTTTCATCACATAAAGGCCGAGGAGCAGGTTGCCGACCGCGTGCATCACGATGCAGGCCCCGAGACTCTTCGTGCGCACGGCCAGGAAATACATCAGCGAGCCCCACACGAAGGCACCGGGCCAGTCGCTCGTGTTGTGGATGAGCATCACGGCCACGGTGACGATCCAAAAGATCCGCCAGCGATGGGTGCCGAAGGGGATATTCATAAACGGGCGATCCTGATCGATCAGGAAGCGCATCAGGAAGCCGCGCCAGAACAGTTCTTCCACAAACGGCACCACCAGCACCATGCGGGCAAAGCGCAGGCCGATGGTGAGGTTGAAGGCCAGCGCCGAATCCTTCACCAGCGTCGGGTCAAAGCCTTCGGTGCGGTCCGCCAGCCCCAGCCAGTCCCACCAGTCCTTCGCCTCATGGCCCCGCTCGATCAGCACCCACCTCAGCATTTCCGGCGCGATCCAAAACGCGATACCCAGTACCGCCAGCACGCAAGCCAGCCCCAGCCCACGCCACGGGGCCAGCGTGTAGTGCTGGCGAAAGAAGAGCAGCAGCGCCGCGCAGAGCAGTGTTTGCAGCGGATAGACCCACAGCTCCGGCATCTGCACCTGCCACGGCAGCTCGCTGTTCTCGATCTTGAACCACCCCGGCACCGAAAGCATCCCCGTGAAAACCGCCAGCGGCAGCACATGAGCGAGCGTAGGATTGGCGCGGAGGTTTTTGAGCATCAGAGATAGGAGAGGATGACTGTTTTGGAACTCAGCAGGCTTCGCAAGCTTCATCTTTGTTTCGGTGCCATCTTTTCGGCGTGCTGCGCGTGACCTTCAACGGCTGGTGGAGGGCCATGCGCCGACCCTTCCTCTAGAACTGGCCTAAGGTATGGAGGATTCGCGGTCCTCTTTCATGCTGAGGTGAATCCATGTTTTTTGGCTAAACACCAACATGAGAAGATAGAAAATCATGGGACTTAAGTTGGATAAGTAAAAAACGTAAGAAGAAAATTGCTGACAAAAACGGTAATCCATGAATTATGGAAAAACAAATCGTACGAAAAGTTTTTACCCCATTGAATTCAGGGGTGCCAAAACAACAAACCAAGAAAGAAAAACACAAATGACATCATTCAAACCAAACGCCCTTACTTTTGAGCAAGGGATTACACGGATCAAGGAAGCTGGATTTGATTTCAAATCCAAGATCACTACAAGCAGGGATGCCGCTGCAAATGAAGCGACGAGGAAGCTCATGGTCTCCAATGTGCCGGGGGGATTCAAAAAGTTTCAACTGCCGCTTTACATGGACAAGCCTTCTCAGCTTTTCGTCTCGATTGGGGCACCAGATGCCGAGGTTCCTGAACACTCTCACGATGAAGGTGATGGCATTCGTTATATTGTGTCGGGGTCGATCATCTACAATGGTCAAGAACTCACAGCCGGTGACTGGATGTTCATCCCTGCTGGCATGAAGTATTCGCTGCGTGTGGGGCCAAGAGGCGCTCACATGTTCTACTGCTACCAATGCTGCTGCGCCTGACCTGCTTCGGAACGGCACCCTTGACGCCAGCGCGTCAGGGGTGTCAGCGAAGATGCCGGACAAGGCGCAGATGAACAATCGCTAGGGTTGCGGTGCTCGCCATACCAGCCCAGCAGGGCGAGATGTTCATCATTCGCTTCCTCGCAGGTCTTTTTCGCTTAATCTTGCGGCTGAGTGTCTTCAATACCTCCGCAGCTTGCCGCTCGCCGTGAGAGGTAGCTCGGCCACAAAGGTAATCAGAAGTGGGACTTTGTAGGCGGAGAGGCGTTGCTGGCAGAGTCTCTTCAATTCGCCCGTGAGTGACGTTTCCGCCCCGTTTTCGGCGATGACTTCGGCGACGGGGACGAAGCCGAGGGCAGCATGAGGGCGGGCGAGGACGCGGGCGGCTTTGACGGAAGGGTGGGAAGTCAAAACGGCCTCGACCTCTTCGGGGAAGCATTTCATGCCGCCGACGTTGATGACGCTGCGCACGCGGCCTCGGAGGAAGATGGAGCCAGTTGTTTCGTCGATCTCGGCGATGTCGCCGGTGGGGAACCAGCCATCGCGTAGGACGGCTTCGCGGGGCTGCCAGGGACTGAGGTAGGCATCGAAGAGGCCTGGGCCGCGCAGGAGGAGCTCGCCGTCGTCGAGTTTGACCTCGAAGGAGGGCGTGGGCTTGCCGACGGAGGTGGGATGGGTGGCGGCGTGCTCCAGATTGAGGAGCGGGAGGCCGGCCTCGATGATGCCCATTCCCTGCGTGAGGTGCAGGCCGGTCTTGGCATGAAACAAATCAGCCACTTCCTGGTTCAACGCGAAGGCGGTGCTCACGGCGAGGCGCAGGCTCTTCATCGCGGCGGCCTCCGGCTGGCTGGCGAGGAGGGTGTAATGATACGGCGAGCCATACATGACCGTCGCTGCATGCTCCCGCATGAGGCGCAGCATCACCGCCGGATCACTGGCTGGAGCGAGGATGGTGGTGGCGCCGTGGTAGAGATACAAAATGATCGAGACGGCGAAGTGATGCGCCATCGGCAGCACCCACAGCACGCGATCCTCCGTGCCGATGCGCAGGGCCTCATTCGCGGCGGTGATGCGGGCGAGAAGTGTCTCGTGAGAGATGACGACGCCTTTGGACCTCGCGGTGGTGCCGGAGCTGAAGCGGATGAACGCGGCATTTAGAGCATCGAAGGCTTGAGGGACTTCGGATGGGCCGCAGAGGGGCAGAGGAGCAGAGGGCGTAGAGGATTTTGACTCAGAAGTCTCCTGAACAACTGCGGAGTAACCAGAAAGTGTCTCCCGCAGATTCAGGGAGGCCCGCAGATTGGTTTCTGAGATAATCTGTTGGCTTCCCTGAATCTGCGGGAAATCACTCCTCGTCCCTCCATCCATCTGCTTTGAGTTCAGGTGCTCTGCCGCCTCTGCTCCTTTGCCCCTCTGCGGCAAACTTGAGTGTCCAAAAGCCTCCAACTGCCAGTCATCGGCATTCTTGGCCCTCAGCACGGCATGGAGCGAAGTGCGTTCGATGAGTTCCTGCTGCTCGGAGGCGGTCAGTTCGGAGGGGATGGGGACGAAGCAGGCTCCGGCCTTCAGGATGGCGAGGGCCAGGACGATGTAGTCGGGGCCGCTGGGGGCATGCAGGCCGATGCGTGGACGTGGGATGTCGCGAGGCCAATGCGCATCGCTTTGCAAGGCGTGAGCGGTTTCCAACATGCGGGCCTGGAGGCCGGCGTAGCTGAGGATGGCTGCCTGGGGCGGACGCCCGGATTGAACAGGTTGCAAACCTGTATCACTTTCCTGCGGGCTGATGACCGCCATCTCCGGGCCGTGATGGCGCTCGAAAATGAGGTCAACGATGTTCATCATTCCAAGGTGTTTTCAAAATGAGATTTAGCCGCGCCGTCATTGTGTTCGCTGGCAAGGCGCGGGCGAGGATGGTATTCAAGCAATACCTGACGAGGACGCAACGCGGCCAGCGGACACAAGGGCAAGCGGATAGGTTTCACTTCGAAAACACCTTGGAATCAGGCGTACGGCACGGGCGTGCCGGTGCTGTTCGCCAGTTTCTTGAAGCGGGTGATGAGATCGTTGGTGATCTTGCCGGGCTTGCCATCGCCGATGGGGCGGCGGTCGTATTGCACGGCGGCGATGACTTCGGCGGCGGTGCCGGTGAGGAAGCACTCATCGGCGGTGTACACATCGAAGCGGGTCATGTTTTGCTCGGCGAAGGGCAGGCCGAGTTCAGCGATCAGCTCGATGACGGCGCGGCGGGTGATGCCATCGAGGGCACCGGCGGAAATCGGCGGGGTGGTGATCTTGCCGTTCTTCACGATGAAGACGTTGTCGCCGGTGCATTCGGAGACGTAGCCTTGATCGTTGAGCATGATGCCCTCGTCACAGCCGGCCTGGAGACACTCGATCTTGGCCATGATGTTGTTGAGGTAGTTCAGGCTCTTCACCTGAGGGCTCAAGGCGGCGCTGTTCGGACGGCGGGTGCCGCAGGTGATGAGGTTAAGCCCCTTTTCATAGCGCTCCTGCGGATACAAGGTGATCGTGCTGGCGATGACGATGACGCTGGCCTTCGGGCACTGGTAAGGATTGAGCCCAAGCGAGCCCACGCCGCGCGTGATGACGAGGCGGATGTAGCCATCGCGGAGGTTATTGGCCGCGACGGTATCGACGGTGGCCTTTTCCAGTTCCTCAAAGGTCATCGGAATGGTGAGGCAGATGGCTTTGGCGCAATCGTAGAGGCGGTTCAGATGCTCCGTGAGGCGGAAGACGCGGCCATTGTAGATGCGGATGCCCTCGAATACCCCGTCGCCATACAGCAGGCCGTGGTCGAAGACGGAGATCTTCGCTTCAGATTCGGGGACCAGTTTGCCGTCGAGCCAGATGAGGAGGGGTTGGGACATGAGAGCGGCCTTCAAAACACAACGGGAGAGGTTTTGCAAGGGCGGAGGGCATGGAAGCCTGCACAGGTGACGGATCGCGCACATTCAAACCCCTTGCGCCCCCGGATTTTCACCTTAACTGCCCCTCCCACTCTCTCCCGCCCATGCCCATCGCCCGCGCTCTGCTCTCTGTTTCGGATAAAACCGGCCTCGTTGACTTCGCCAAAGGTCTCGCCGCCCTCAACGTGGAGTTGCTCTCCACCGGCGGCACCGCCAAGCACCTCAAAGAAGCCGGACTGACCGTCGTCGACGTGTCGGACTACACGGGCTTCCCCGAGATGTTCGACGGTCGCGTCAAAACCCTCCACCCGAAGGTCCACGGCGGCCTCCTCCAACGTCGCGACAACGATGAGGACAAGCGCAACGCCAAGAAGCACGAGATCCCCCTCATCGATCTCGTCGTGGTGAACCTCTACCCCTTTGAGCAAACCATCGCCAAGAAGGATGTGACGCTCGAAGAAGCCATCGAGAACATCGACATCGGCGGTCCATCCATGCTGCGCAGCGCCGCGAAGAACCACCGCTGGGTCACCGTCATCACCGATCCGGCTGACTACGCCGTCGTGCTCGCGGAAATGCAGGAGCACAAAGGCGAAACCACGCTCGCCACGCGCGAGCGCCTCGCGTGCAAGGTCTTCCAGCGCACCGGCGCGTATGACACCGCCATCGCCG
>JBJONJ010000297.1:0-5781 GCA_046051905.1 Verrucomicrobiota bacterium | reverse complement strand
GGCGAGCCGATGTCCGTGTCGAAGATGATGTTGCCCATTTCAAAGAGATGGCGCGAGTCTGGATGCCATGCGGGATGACCCCACTGCTGGCGAAACCACTTCATCTGTGCGGTTTCGAGTTCGAAGCACACGCAGCCTTGGCGATGGCTGGCGCTTTTGGACATGTAATCGTCGCCACCATTGCCTGCGGCGATTTTGAAGAAGGCACGCTTCAGATCCGGGCTGAGCACTGGAAAGAAAACTGAAGTCGATTTGCCGCTGAACTCCTTTTTCAGCCACTCGCCATGCTGCTGCTCCACCGCGGCGATTTGCAGCGCCACACGCGTTTCGCCTGTTTTGGCATCCCACACGTAGAGGTCGCGGTTCGGACCCGGATTCCAATGGCAGCCATACATCGGCAGCAAATCACCCGAAGGATGCCCAAAGCCCACCTGGCGGTCTTCCGCGACGATTCGCCGCTCCTTCGTGGCGACATCGACCACGACCACGCGCCACTTTTTCTCCACCACCTCATGAAACGCCACCAAGCGGCCTCCCGCGAGCCATTGCTGGCAGGCCACGCGATGCGCGTCCTCGGTATGCACGTTCTCCGCGAGCACGGTCTCCTTTCCGGTCACCCGCTCCAGGATGCGCACCTCGCCGACGTAGCCCGCCGGATGCGTCGAGGTGAAAAACAGCACGTGCCGCCCATCCGGGCTCTCAGGATTCGTGACGTAGTAAGTGTGAATACTGTGACGATCCATAACGAGGCTGGCAGGCCGGATCGTGACCTCCTTTGGCCACGGTGCCACGGGATCAGAGTCCTGGGCATGAAGCGTCAGGGCGAGAAAAACAGAAAGAAGAGGCTTCATGGACGGCGGGGGTTCTCCAAAACATACGCCGCCAGCGCACGGCCAAGGCCCGCGCCGATGTTGGAATAGCCTTCCACGGTCATCAGCGGGCTGTTCCAGCCGGTTTCGAGCGTGACGGAGAGCGTGAAATCGCTGGTGTGATTGCGAACCCAGCCGCTGCTCATGCGGGCACGTTCCTCCTCTGTGGTGACGTAGGTGGCGAAGCGATACTTGGGCTCCACGGGACGCGGCGTGGTGATGTTCGAGGCGGCGAGTTCCATCCAGCGGCTGTAGTTCCGCTGCTGGATGCCGGTCATGCGCTCGAAGGCGAAGGGACCGAAGAAGAAGATGCCGTCATTCGCGCCGGGATTGTGCAGGTCGATGTAGGCATCGAGTCCGTGCTTCTTGTGAATCTCGCCGATCATGCGCTGTGCGGCGGCGACCTCGGGATAGATCGGTTCATCGGCCCAGTCGCGATTGTGATCACGTGGGATGGCATCTTTGCCACCGGCTCCGAGCACGACGTTGTCCACGTCCATGATG
This sequence comes from Verrucomicrobiota bacterium, assembly GCA_046051905.1. GTDB lineage: Bacteria > Verrucomicrobiota > Verrucomicrobiia > Verrucomicrobiales > Verrucomicrobiaceae > Prosthecobacter. Next base: position 4,408 of record JBJONJ010000297.1, on the reverse strand, counting down.
GGAATGTAATGCAGGCAGGTTTTGGCCCGCAGCGCCTTCGCCTCGTCGCTGGCATACCAGCGGATGAAGCCGCGACCCACCTGGCTCCCACCTGCTTCCCACGCGTGATGTCGCGAGCCGACCCAGACTTGATGCGGCGCGTGTTCATCACCGATGCGGATGCCTTGCACCACATGGCCATCGCGGGTCTTCGCGAGCTCGAAGCGTTTTGACTCCGGCAGTTTCGCGGCGATCTCGGTGAGCAGTCTTTCAGCATCCGCGGGCACAAACGGTGGGCCCCAGGCGACACGCAGACTTCCGGTCGTCGGCGTGAGTTTGTAACTCATCACTTTGTCCGCACTGAGCCTGCCCGCCTCGCTGGGCGTCCAGGTTTCACCATTGATGCTGAACCACGCGTGCTTTGGCTGGCACCAGGGGTAGGCGAGCACTTGCGTTTCGCGAAAAGGCTTCGTCTGTGCCTGCACCTCGAGCGTGATCGTTTCACCCGGCGTGAGCCCATCGAGCCGGAAATACCACCAGCACGGCCAGCCGCGGCCTTCATGCAGCTCGGGCATGATACGGAGGGTTTTGCTGGCCTGATCGAGCGTTACCACCTCCGCGTTGCCACCTTCAAAATCGGTCGAGACACGGATTTCGGCATGGATGGTCGTGACGAGAGACAGAAGAAGCAGCGCACGGTGAATCATCTCCATTTAACGGGCCGTTTGGTTGCCATGAAGCATCTCGCGCCACTTTTCCTGATTTTCACCACCACCTGCCTCGCTGGCTCGAACTGGCCTCAATTTCGCGGCGAAGGCGGTCTCGGCATCGGCAGTGGGAAACCGCCGGTGGAGTTTTCGGCGGAGAAAAACATGAAGTGGCAGGTCGATGTGCCGCATGGGCATTCATCGCCTTGCCTCTGGGCTGACAAGATCGCCCTCACCGGGCTCGCCGAGGGCAAGCTGGTCACGTTTTGCCTAAGCAAGGCCGATGGCCGCGAGCTGTGGCGTGTGGCGGCTCCCACAGAGAAGATCGAAGGAGCGCACCGCATTGGCAGCCCAGCCACGCCGACGTGCTGCACGGATGGCGAGCGCTTGATCGCCTACTTCGGCAGCTACGGCGTGCTGGCGTATGACTGGAGCGGCCAGGAGTTGTGGAAGAAACCGCTGCCTGCGCCAGTCGTCGAGTTTGGCACCAGCGCCTCGCCGATCCTCGCGGATGGAAAGGTGATCATCGTCGCGGATCAGGATGTGTGCAGCTACATGATCGCGCTGGATGTGAAAACGGGCGCGGAAGTGTGGCGGGTGGATCGCAGCGAGTTCCGGCGCGGCTTTTCGACGCCGTTGGTGTGGCGGCATGATGGTGTGGAGGAACTCATCGTGTGTGGATCGCTTTGGACACGCAGTTATGATCTCAAAGATGGCAAGCAGCGCTGGTCCGTGCGCGGCATGGCGCGGGTGTCCAATGCCAGCCCCGTGGCGGCGGATGGCGTGCTGCTGCTCTCAAGCTGGAACGTTGGCGGCGATGAGGATGACCGCGTGCTCATGGAGCCGCATGAAACCTTCGCCGCCGCGAATGATGCCGACAAAGACGGCCTGCTCACGCTGGAGGAGTTCCCCAAAAGCAAAATCAAAGACCGCTACTCGCAGATCGACGCCGACAAGGATGGCAAGGTGACGAAGGCCGAGTATGAAACCATGCGCGGCATGTTTGCCGATGCCGTGAACCAGCTTTTCGCCATCAAGCCCGGCGGCAGCGGTGACATCACGGACACGCATGTCGTCTGGCAGCAAAACAAGCACCTGCCGTATGTGTCATCGCCCATCGCCACGAATGGCCGCGTGTTCACCATGAAGAGCGGCGGACTCGCCAGCGCTTACGATGCCAAAAGCGGCAGCCCTCTTTACCAAGCCGAACGCGTCGATGCCTCCGGCGACTACTATGCGTCCGCCGTCAGCGCCGATGGCCGCATCTACATCACCTCTCAACGCGGCACCGTCGTCGTCCTGGATGCCACGAGCGACACGCTGAAGGTCCTGGCACGAAACGACCTCAAAGCCTCTGTCCTCGCCTCACCGGCCATCGTGGATGGCGTGATCTATGTGCGCACGGACAAGCACGTGATGGCATTCGGGCCGTAGAACGGGTTTTCCAACCCGTTGCTCCCTGAATCACGAGTTGGAAAACTCGTGCTACGCTTTGACCCGCGCCCACAGCATCGCCGCGACGATGTAGATCGTGCCAAATCCGACGAGCACGGCATCCCAGCCACCGGCGTGGGCGATGAGCCAGGGCACCACGATCGGAAAGGAGGCCGCGCCGAAATTGCCGCACATGTTCGTGATGGCGCTCACGGTCCCCGAATGCGGTCCACCGAAGGCCATGAGCGTGGCTGAGTAGCAGGGATTCACCGCCCCGGCGCAATACATGCCCGCGCTGATGATGATCACCGCCAGCACCGGATCAGCCACAAACCATGCGCCAAAGATCAGCCCCGCGCACAGCAGGAGCATCGTCATCGCCATGCCCTGGCGGGCGAGACGTGGGCGAGCTGTCCAGCGCATCAGTGCATCGGAAATCAGCCCGCCGGAGAAGCCGCCGGCCACATCGGCCAGCAGCGGCAGCGTCGTGAGCCAGGCGGACTTTGCCAGCGTCATGCCGCGAGCTTCTTGCAGGTAGGTGGCGAACCAGCTCGCGAAGAAAATGTAGCCCGCCGCGCGGAAGAATTGCTGTGTGCAGAGCAGCCAGAGCGAGGGACTCGTCGCCAGAGATCGCCACGGGATCGCCGGAGTCGTGGTGGGAACTGTTGAGGCATCTTTTTCGATCCACTCACGCTCTGCCGCATTCACGAACGGATGCTCCGAAGGCTGGTTTCGATACCACCACACAAACCACGCCGCCCACAACACACCAGGCACGGCATTGAGCACAAACATCCATCGCCAGCCCGCGTTCATCACGAACCACGCCGTCAGCGGCGCCGCCGCGATGCTGCCCACCGACATGAACCCGCTGAAGGCTCCCGCCGCCGAGGCCTGCGCCGTTTTGGGAAACCAACGCGACATCGCCATCACCCCCACCGGCACGAGTCCCGCCTGTGCCACGCCCATGAAGGCCCGAGAGGCCGTCATCCAGCCGAGTTCGCCCATCGCCAGCCCCGCCGTGGCCAGCGACCACATCACCGCATACATCGCCAGCGCCCAGCGTGCTCCGAGCCGCTGCGCCAGCATCGCCGCCGGGATCTGGCAGAGCGCATAGGGCCAGAAAAACGCACTCATCATCATGCCCGACTGCTCCTTCGTCAGCCCGAGGTCCGCCCGAATCGTGCTCTCCGCCGGAGCCACCCCGTTTCTCACAAAATACGCTAGCGCCGCCGCCGAGCAGAGCCCGGCCAGAACGATGAAGCGGGCGCGGGTGGGTTTCATGGGTGGAATGATGAAGGGTAAAATGATGTTTGAACTGATTCTTATCAGGCCATCATTTTACCCTCCATTATTTTACCAGTCCGTCACCGCTCCTGATTTGGTAAAATGATGACGGGTAGAATGATGTTTTTGAATTCAGCTGTGCCCATTACTTTTTGCTGACCATGCCCATCCAACCGTCCATACCCATCGCCTGCATCAGCCAGCAGGAATACCATGAGATTGATGAACGGATGGTCGGCCATTCGATGGCTATCCACAATCAATTCGGGCGTTTGCTCGACGAGCATATCTACAAAAAGGAACTGGCTGAAAGGTGCTCCAAGGACGGTATGCCAGCCCAACGAGAGGTTCGCATCCGGGTCACTCACCGTGACTTTGTAAAGGATTACTTCATCGACATGCTGCTTTGTGGCAGCACCATCATTGAGGCAAAAACGACCAAGGAAACCTTGGCGGTCCACAAAGGCCAGGGGATCAATTACCTACTGCTCGCGGGCACCCATCATGGGAGCCTCGTCAATTTTCGCCTGCCTCGCATGAAGCGGTATTTTCTATCCACACGGCTCACGCACGAACTACGTCGACAATTCAACACCATCGAAGCAGGATGGCCGAAAGACGAGGATCACGAACGACTGCGAAGCAGTGTGATGTCATTTGTCAAAGACATCGGAATCGGCCTCGATCTGCCGCTTTATCGGGAGGCCATCGCTCATCTGACGGGCTGTTCTCGACAGCTTGTTCAGCTCAAAAATGGCTCATCAAGCCTCGGACATCATGAAATGACTTTGTTGAACGATGAAGTTGCCATTGCAGTCACGGCGCTGCCCGAACAAGACGAGTTCCGCTCTCATCTGAGCCGACTCCTCCAGATCACGCCACTCTCCAGAATAGCCTGGATTAATCTCAAACTCGGCGAGATCCGCTTCGAGCAACTCAGAAGGGTAGAATGATGTTATGAATTCCTCTGCTCCCCATCATTTTACCCTCCATTATTTTAC
>JBJONJ010000296.1:0-2525 GCA_046051905.1 Verrucomicrobiota bacterium | reverse complement strand
CGCTGACCGCTAGCTTGGGCAAGCTGTCGATCAGCGGCGTGGGCCTGCCTGCAAAGGCCACCGCTTCATCTTCCACACTCTTTTCAATCACACTTCTCACCATGACCACGACCACCAAAATCTTCCTCGGCAGCACGGCGGTCGCCGCTATTGCCTTTGTCATGGCTCCTCAACCTGAGGCGAAGAAACCCGCTGCCGCAGCCCCTGTTCCCGTAGCTAAACCCACACGCGAAGTTGCGGTCGCAAACATGTCTGAACCGAAACGCTACCGCCCGCCACCCACGAGCGCCGAAGTGCGTCGTAAGGCTGACGACATCATTCGCCGTTTCGGCCACAGACCGCTCGAAGAGCTTGGCGACGAAGCAGAAATACAAGACATTCAGAAGCGTTTCGCTGCTCTTATGTCACACCCTGACACGCAGCGGCATCTTGAAGAACGCCTCGCCACGCTCAAAGCCGTTGCAGGAGTCAACCACGGCACCATCCAGATGGAGGACAAGAGTCTCGACACACCCTTTAGCCGCGCTCTCATCGAAGCAGCTCTCGCTGATGATCGCCAACTCGCCGAGGATGTGCTCCTCAATCGTCTGGATGGGGCCATCTTCGAGTTTGGCTTTGATCCTGAGAAGCGTAAAAGCTCCGATGGCGTCATCATCACGCCGAGCAGCAAACCCACAAAATCAGCCGGTGTTGACGATTGACTCATCGTTTGCGGCCGAACCCGCAGCCACTTTTTTGCTCTCCCGCGCATAAAACGAGCCGCTCGTGCCACTCTTATGAGAACCCATGCTCACCGACCTCCAAATGCTCCAGCGCTACGCCAGCCACGGCGATGCTCACGCCTTTCGTGAGCTGGTGCAGGCACATGGGGCGATGGTTCATGCCACGGCGTTGCGTGTGACACAGAACGCCACAGTGGCAGAGGATGTCGTGCAGGAGACATTTATCGAGCTGGCGCGGAAGAGTGGCAGCATCAAGCAATCTGTTGGGGCGTGGCTGCACCGCGTGGCATGGCTTCAGGCATGTCAAGCCGTGCGCCGAGAGCACACACGACGTCAGGCGGAGGAAGCCATGGCGGAGACGTGGCACACGGATCGCGAGGCGACGTGGCCGGACATCGAGCCGCATGTCGATGAAGCGCTCAACGAGCTGCCGCAGGAGCTGCGCGAGGTGCTCGTGCTCTACTTTTTGGAAGGTCGCACGCAGGTGGAGATCGCGCGGCATCTGGATCGGAATCAAGCCACGGTCTCGCGGGCCATCGAGCGCGGTATTTCGACCATGCGGGAGGCTTTGAAGACCCGCGGCATCACCTGCGGCATTGGGTTGGCGGCTTTGCTCACGAGTCAATCAGCCCATGCCATGCCCGCCGCGTTGCAAGCCTCGCTCGGCAAGCTGTCGCTAACCAGCATTGGCGCTTCCTCAGCCACCATTCCGGCCACCACCGTGGCCGGTTCCACTCTCATTCCCATGACAACGACCACGAAAACCCTGCTCATCACTGGAACTCTCGCCACAGCATCGCTGCCATGGCTGCTCTCTCGCCCGGAGGCCAAGCCTGTTGCCATCCAGCCCACTCCCGCTGCTACGACGCCTCCACGCAACCCGATTGCCAAAGCCAACGCCTCCGAGTTGACCGACGAGGAAGTATTCGACCTGCTTTTTGGAGAGCGGTCGCACAACGCGCAGTCGTTGGTGGATGAGTATCGAGCCGCTCATCCCAGCGTTAGCGTGATCGAACTGGCCAAGGACCCGGCGCTCACGCCCAAACTTCAAGCGCTGATGCAGAAGATGATGACGGCTCCTGGAGAGCAGGGAAAGGCTTTCGGAGATGCCATGGAGCTGGCCATGAAGGTCAAGGGTATCAAGCCATCACCGAATACCAACATCTCCCTCAATCTTGGTGAAAGCATCATGACCACGGAAAGCCGAGCCGAGCGCTATCTAGGTGCCATCCTCTCCGATGACGCCAAGGCTCTGGCGCAGCTCTTTGCTGATGTGGTGAACGAAGCCGCCGTCGAGATGGCTCTCGATCCCGCTGCCGACAAAAGCTCCAGCGGCGTCTCCATCAGCAAAGGCCCCTTGCCTCCGGGCGCGAAGGTCATCCAGAAGGAGCCGGAGGATTGAAAAAGTGGTTTCGGCTTGAGCCGAATCTTCCCGGAATGCGGCTGAAGCCGCAGCCACTTTATCCGAGCCGTTGTGAAAGCTGATCTGCGAACTGCTTCACCTTGGCTCCGAGCTTGTCGAGGCTGCCTGGCGTGACGCGATCCGACGGGCCGCTGATCCAGAGGGAGGCGACGGGTTGGCCGCGATGATCGAAGACGGGGGCGGCGACGCAGGCGAAGGTTTCGCTCTCTTCGCCGCGGTCGAGGGCGTAGCCTTGCGACTGGACTTTTTTGAGTTCGGTGAGGAAGGCCGTGGCGCTGGTGATCGTGTGACGCGTGTGTTTGGGGAACTTCATCTGCTGCACGAAGGCTTTTTGCGTTTCGGGGCTCCAGTGGGCGAGCATGGCCTTTGCAGGCGCGGCG
>JBJONJ010000295.1:0-7813 GCA_046051905.1 Verrucomicrobiota bacterium | reverse complement strand
GGAGACTTTCAACACCGCTCCTTGCGTGATGAAGCCACCGCGTCGAGAACCGGGAGTGAGGCTCACTTTGCGAATCTGCTCACCTTTCACTCCGGCGATGCCGTAGTGCTCGGCGAGGCGTTCGTTCAGCATCGCGAAGTCGCTGTGCACGATGTTGCGCACGCTGAGATTGCGGCTGAGCAACTCGTCGAAGAAGCGCTCGGTCTCGCTAACCATGGACTGCTGAAGGTATTGCTCAAACTCGGGGTAGAGCTTCGTGTCGGGCTGGGTGAAATCGATGTCGCGGAGATTGAGCCAGCTTCCGAGGAAATTTTGCGTGAAGTGCTTCGCTTTCGGTGAAGCGAGCATGCGCTCAGTCTGCGCACGCAAGGTCGCGGGTTCGTGCAGCTTCTTCTGCGCGGCGAGCGCTGTGAGTTCATCATCCGGCGCGGTGCTCCACAGGCCGTAGCTGAGGCGTGATGCAAGCGCGTGGTCATCGAGCGGGCCGGCCTTTTCTTGCAGGAAGAGAAACTTCGGTGAGCAGAGCGCCATCTTGTAGGCAGCGCGCAAGGCTTCATCAAAGCGACGGCCTTTTTGCATCTGCTCCTTCACAAGCGCGAGATGCTCAGTCACTTCTTCATCGGTCACTGGGCGACGGAAAACCTTCGGCAGAAATGCACTGAGCAAGCGGCGGGCATCGTCTTCAGGTTGCGATGAAACAACGCGCAGGTCCTTGGTAGCCACCTTTGCGTTCGCAGGCTGCAGCGGCAGGTTGCCGTAGAGCAGTTGATGACCACGCGGTGGCCATTGCTCAAGCAGCGGGCCTTCGATTTCCACCCACTCGACGACCGCGCAAATGCCGCCGACCATCGCGCGTTCGTCTGGCGTCTCCGGCACGGTTCGGTAGGGCGAAACCCAGAGCGTCTTGCCCTGTGGCACGCGCGCTTCGTATTCGAACTCGCGAAACTCCGTGGGGCTCATCTCGAAGTAGGTATTGCCAAAGGTCAGTCCGGTGCGCGGCCAGTCGGCGAGCGCGACTTTGAGGATGATATGGCGATCCGGGCGCTTCTTATCATTCGCATTCGAGTTCGGCCCCTCTTTGTCGATCATGGATCGAGCGCGAATGCGGAAACGATAACGCGCATCCGGAACTGGCGGCGACCACGCGCCAAGTTCGCCGTGAGGCCCGTTGCCGCCATTCCAACGAATGGCGAGCAGGCCCTCGGGCGAATGCGTCCACACGCCGTTCTGAAAGCCCGGTGCGTTCCAGTCATGCCACGTTTCGTTGTAGTCCGTGCGGATCTTCTTCGTCTCGGGCTTCGGGGTGGTGACCGTCGCTTCCTTGAGCGCAAGGTCGGCGGCCTGCAAGTAACGCTCCAGATGCACCGCAGAGAGATTCAGCGCCGCACCGATGTTGTCGAAGCCACCCGCTGTGCCGTCTTCTGGCAACAGGTCACGTAGTGGCGTGTCGATGCCGAGCAGGTCGTCAATCGTGTTCACATACTCGGTGCGATTCAGCCGCCGATAAACCACGCGGCCTTCCGACTCCTGCTTGTGTCGGCTGAAAGTGTGCAGCTCATCATGCAACGTCTTCAAAAAGGTGCTGCTCACTTCCGCTGGTGGACGCTCCTTCTTCTTCGGCGGCATCTCGCCGCGCTGCACCTTGTCGAAGACTTTGGTCCATTGCTGGAGGTTCTCTGCGTCATCGGGCTTCCATTTCAGCTCCGTCAAATCGAGCCCACCTTTCTTTGAGTCTCCATCGTGGCAATCGTAGCAGTGCTGGTCGAACATCGACTCCAGTTTACCGCCGAGTTCAGCGGCTGATGCGGAAGCGAGCACAACCGTGCAAAACAAAGTGGTGATGTTTAAGGCACTCTTCATCACGGCTGCTTCGGGGTGGTAAGTTGGACGCTGGCTGCATCGCCAGTTTTCGGGACAGCCCGAGCGAGACGAAACCCCGTATCGGGATATTTCTTCTCCGGTTTGGAGTTGGTGCGCACGAGCGACTTCATCTTCTCGAACGTATGCGCCACACAGCCACCTCTCATGCCGCGTTGCGTATCGAAGACGAGCGCCTCGTTCCACTCCCACGCATTGCCACCTTGATCAAACGTGCCGTAATAGCTGGCGGAACCGGGATAACTTCCCACCGGATACATCCGCGTGTAGGCACCGGGCGGAAGGTTGCCCACGTTCTTCTGCGAGTAGTTCGCCGAGTTCGGTTCACTTGCGCCTTCGGCCCGGAACTGCGGCTGTTCGTTGCTGCGCGTGGGATAGAGCCAGTAATCGCCAGCCGGTCCACCCTTCGCTTGCGGCTGAAAATACGCCGCCTTATACCACTCGTTCTCCGTCGCGATCCACACCTTCGCACCCGGCTCATGCCGCGCGAGGCCGCCGTGCTTCGCGATGTCATACGCGCCGGTTTCAGTGTCGCCCTTGCCCTGGCCATTATGCAGCCAGTTCACAAAACGCATCGCATCGAGAAAGCTCACATACACCACGGGCTTCTTCTCCTGACCCGCGATGACTTCATAGCGATACGCTCCAGGCGCACCCATGCGATTGATGAACACAGGCAAGTCGTTGCGGATGCCGCCCTGATTATTGTCCGTCAACAGCGCGCTGCCCATGCTCGCATTCCACAGCCCGTGCAGATCATTCGCGGCCACCGCGTTCAAGAACTCCGCATACTGCCCGATGGTCACCTCGAACTTCGCTATCTGAAATTCATACGCCACCGCGCCATACCCGGTCTTGTCCGGCGCATTGCCCGCATCACCCACCGTGACCCATTCGCTGTCGAGGGCGTGCGCATCCATTCCGCAGACGAGAAGCAAAAGGAGCCACGGCTTCATTTCTTCTCCTCCAGCGGTTCAAAGCTCACGTCGTCATACCAACCGTTCACCACGTCCTTGCTGCCGCCGCCCACGGCGAACTGCACCGTCTCTTTTGGCGCATCGCCCGCATGGGTCTGGTAGGTCAGCACTTGTTTCCCATCGATGAACACCATGATCGTCTTGCCGCGCATCTCGATGACCAGAGCGTGCCAGGTATGGAGCGACAGGGCGATCTTCTCCACCTTCGCCGCACCGATGAACTTGCGGTTCATCTTCTTCTCCTTCTTTAGCGCCTCCGCTTCTGGTGAACCCTTTGGAACCAAGTTCTCCTCGTCCCACGCTGTGATGCTGCCCTGCCGGATGTGCACACCCGCGAGATGAAAATTCGCCTCCAGAATCGGATTGGGCCCATTGAACCCAATCGCCGCCATGCCGCCCTCCTCCATCTTGAAACGCAGGCTCAACCGCACGTCCTTGCCACTGATCTTTCGCTGCAAGCCCGATGGATGCAGCTTCCCAAACGTCTGCCCGCGCAGCACGCCGTCCTGAATCTGCCACCAGCGGTGCATGTTCTCCGCGCCCGACACCACCTTCCCATCCGGCAGCCACCCATAGGACGACCAGTTCTTGAGAAAGGCCGCCTCGTCAGAAAAATCTTCCTTCCAGCGTGAGAGGTCGGGCTTGTCCTCGGCGGCATAAGTCAGTGCTGATGCAACGGCGAGAGTGAGAATCAAAGGGAGAACTTTCATGGAAGGGTTGGAGAATACGTTGCCTCGCTCACTTTCTTGGTTCCAGCGGTTCAATACTTACATCGTCATACCACGTCGCGATCACCGTCTTTCCATTGCCCCCGACACCGAAACCGATGCTCGTCTTCGGCGCATGGCCACAAAGCGTCGTGTAGTTCAGCACCCGCTTAGCATCGACGAATACGCTCAGTTCTTTCCCGCGCACTTCCACAGCGAGATCGTGCCATACCTCGGGCGCGATCACGGTCTTCTGCGTCTTTGCGTAGAAGAACTTGCGATTCCACGTGCCCTTCTTCTTCAACTCCGCCGCCTCCGGCGAATCCTTGGGATGAATAACATCATTGTCCGCCGCCACGATGCTGTCCGTGCGGATGTGCAGGCTCACGACATTGAAGACCTTTTCCAAAATCGGGTTCGGCCCGCGAATGCCAACAGCCGCCATGCCACCAGCGGGAATCTTGAACCGGCAGCTTAACCGCACGTCCTTCCCGGATACATCGCGCGAGATGCCCGAGCCATGCTTCTCCTCCGGAAAGTTCTGCCCGCGCAAAGCTCCGTCCACGATCTGCCACCACTCCGGTCGCGATTCGTTCGCGCCAACCGGTTTGCCCAGCGGATTCTTCGCATCAATGCCACTCGCGAGGAATCCATAGCTCGACCAGTTCTTTGCAAACGCGACTGGATCCGAGAAGTCATCCTTCCAACGCGAGATGGCGGGCTTTTCATCGGCTGCGTGAACGAACCCCAGCGGCACGAGCAGCAGGGCAGTGATGAGTGTGAGGGTGCGTTGCATGTGCGGGCTATTTGGTGACGACAGTTGTTCCAAAAACGGTGAACTCGGCGACGCCTGGGGTGATGCCTTTTGGTGAGCCGAGGATGACGAGACGGGCTCGCGTGCCGATGGTGGGCTTGCATTCGCGGTAGTCGATGAGCAGGTCTTCGGTGCTGTCGCTGCGGTCGAGAATCGTGGTCCATTTGTCTTTGGCGGTTTCGAGTTCCACGCGGTAGCGGAAGGGGCCAGGGATGATGCCGTTTTTCGTGTCGAGGCCGATGTCTCGCCAGATGAGGCGCACGGCATGGATGGTGGCGGGTGCGCCGAAAGTGCTCGAGAGCGTCGGCTGTGTGTCGCCTTCGGCGGGCTGCCACCAGGTGCGCATCTCGTTGTCCACGGCGAGGCGGCCCGGCAAGTTCGGTGCGTTGGTGGAGCCGAGCGTGTGCGTGAGGCCGTTGATCGGGAGCCAGCCGGTATCGGCGGATTTCGTGTCCGGCGGCATTTTCCCCGGCAACCACTGCGGGAACGAAGTCGCGCCGTGAACGACGAGTTCGCCATTGGCGTCAATCTCCGCGCGATCCATGCCGATGCGGCGCTCGAAGCTGTGAACCACACCTGCGCGGATCGTGTAGATGGCCCAGAGCTGATTTTCCGGCCCTGCCACGATGCAGCCGCAGGCCGTGCCGGTGAGGAGGCCCTCAGTGGTGCGGAGGATGGGATTGCGTTTCTGTGGCTGAAATGACCCCAGCGGTGATGAGCCGACGAAGCAGCCCATCGCATAGGTGCGGTGTTGGGTGCCAGCAGCGGAGTAAGTCAGGTAGTATCGGCCGTTGCGCTTCAGCATCCACGCTGTCTCCAACCAGCTTTTGTTCGGATTTTGGTTCCATTCGCCGTGGGCCTCCCACGGGCGTTCTTTGGGATTGAAGGCAATCAAACGCACTGGCGGAGCGAGAGGCTTCGTCGGGTCGGCGGCGTCGAGTTCTACGCCCCAAGTGCCAGCCGTTGCCGAAACGCCGAAGTAGAGGTAGAGCCGTCCGTCATCATCCGAGAAGAGCATCTTGCCCATAATCGGCGGCACTTCGCCACTGGGCTTGAGCTTCAGGTCGCCGATCTTCTCGAACGGTCCCAGAGGTGACGCGGAGGCGTAGAGTGTGGCGGAGTTGTTTCCGAGCAGAAACCGGCCCCGATGGCGCACGATTGTGGGACGCGAGTAGCCCAAGTCCTGAAGGTTGAGGGGATGATGCTGCCACGTCGCGCCATTGTCGGCACCGACCCAGGCCATGCCCCCGGAGGAATAGAGATGCCATTTGCCCTCATGCCAGATCGCTGTCGGGTCGGCATGCTCACGGAACTGTTCCTGATAGCCTAAGATCCAAGCCTCACGAGTGTCGCGTTTCCCCTTCTCCGCGTCGCGGGCGTGATGTCCGATGGGGTAGTTGGGGAGCGGCAGCGGATTGCAGAAGGTCGCCGGAGGCTCGGCAGCGTGCAGCTCGGCCAGCGGCGCGAGTAGCAGGGTGAGGAGGAGGGGGAGGTCGAGTTTCATGGTGTGTTGCCTTTAGATTTCGTATCAGCTGAATTTTTAGCGTTGCGCGTATTTTTTGCTCAAGCCGTCAACAAGCATGGTAACCACTGCCGCTCCAAAATCATTTGTCCGCGCCCGCAGAGGTGCCCCGCTATCGGGGTGATAGCACTCTGACAAACCGTTCTTCATGGCATTCTCAAGGAAGCGAGTGGTGATTTCGCCGGCCAAGTCGGCATATCCATAATCTCGCAGGCCACAGCAGATGAAATAGTTCACCGGCCCCCACACATCGCCTCGAAACATGATGCCGAGAGGTAAGACCGGCAGTCCGCCATCGTCAAATTTGGGGCTACTGCGTCCCACCGATGGAATCGGCAGCGGCGTGGACCAATCCGGTTCGAGAATTTTGGCGGCCATTTTCTTCGCCTGTTCCTTGGTCGGAACCCCCGCCCAGAGCGGCATCCAGCTGCCGAGGGTCGGGATCCGTATTTTTTCCAGCGATCCGCGCTTGACCGCCAGAAAGGTGCCTTCCTGCTCGTCCCACATCAAACGGCGCATGGCATCCATTCCTTTTTTAGCCCGGCGATTGCGGCGTTCGGCCATCGCGTGGTCGCCGAGCTTTTCAGCCAACCGCGCCAGCGATTGCTCGGCTTGAATCAGAAAGGAGGTGATACCGGGCAAAAGGATCGTGCCATACATCGCCGGGCCACCACGACGCGGGTGCGGGGCAAGTGTCAGATCATCCATGCACGGCTCAAAATCAAAACTTTCAAAACGAGCCGACTGAATGGTCTTCTGTATCCGTTTATCGGTGTCTAACGTCGGATCAGAGAACCACTTTTCCGTGGACATGTTTTTCAGCGCCAGGGGGGCATAGGTGCCGACGGTGAGCAATCCCAGGTCATCCAGATCGCGTTCGCGCCAATACCAGTCGTGGTAGCGCTCTAGCCTGGACAGGGAATCAGCGGTAACCAGGCCAAGATCCGGCCGCCGTGCGACAATCCGTTCCATGGCCCAAGCAATAATGCAAATCCCCTGGGTGTTAGGAGAGTAGCTTCCCGGCTTAACGTTGTTGGAGATCATCCCGTGTGCATAATCCGGTGCCAGGCTGGCCCACATATCCTGGAAATCCCAGTAGATAGAAAAAGCATCACGCAGATTTTGTTCAAACCCGGGAGCCAGGCTCAAGAGGTCGGCCAGAAGCATGGCATCCCAGATCCAATGCCCGTTGTATTTAGAATCCGGGGTCAGCCATTTGCGGCGCAGCAGCCCCTCCGGCTCGCGGATGTTCGGCATCACGCAGATACGGTAGGCGTCCTCCACAAGCTTATCGACGGAGGCATCCTTCCATTTGTAATTGTTGCGCAATGTCTGCAGCCATGCGTCGATTTTCGATGGTTCGGTTACCCCGGGCTTGCCCTCACTGGTGCTTTGCGCCCTGACGGGTGAATTCATGCCGATGAGCGCCGGGGCTGCGAAGGCGGCCGTCTTAAGGAAGGAACGGCGTGTGAAGTGATTCATGGTTTCGGAGAGGAGGGAAAGGGTGGGTTTCATTGACGGATTACTCCTTTTTGGTTGGTGGTTGTGGAATGAATCGGTCATTCGGACGGGATTGCGGGAGGTTCGTAGGTTCCGGAAAAACCATTTTACCGTCACGCATCGGCGGAGTGCAGCAAGGCCAGCGGAGCGAGCAGCAAGGTGAGGAGGATGAGGTCGGGGTTCTTCATGGCTTGGTCTATTTCTGCTTGGCTTCGGGTTTGGTCGCGGCGGGCGGCGGCACGGGCTTGGGCATCTGTTTCTTCCAGGCGAAGAAGGCATCGCTGAGTTCCTTGACCTTTTCAGGGAACTCGGTGGCGAGGTCGTTCAGTTCGGCGGGGTCGCGGCTGAGGTCGTAAAGTTCCCAAGCGCGGGAGTCGTTTGTGCCGTCGAAGGATTGGTCGAGTTTGACGGCCTT
>JBJONJ010000294.1:0-4928 GCA_046051905.1 Verrucomicrobiota bacterium | reverse complement strand
ATCGTCGGTGCCAAGGCTTTCCATCCAAACGTTGAGACGCTCAATTCGGTCGGTGGAAGAAGCCCCCCCTTTTAGCCAGATGGGGAGCATTTCGGCGATGGAACATTCTCCACGATGCTTTTCCGCAAAGGCGAAAAGGTCCTTCTTTAGGTCGTTCTTCATCCCTCCACCTCCTCCAGTTCGGGTTCTTCCTCGGGAAGTTCGTGGTCGGGCAGCGACTCTTCTGCTGCTTCCTCCGGCAGTTGGGCGGCGGCAGTACGGACGTCGAGCTTGCCGGTCACAACGTCCGCCGTGAGGCGGGTGCGGTATTCGCGGAGGAGCGCAATCTCGCGCTCGTAGCGGGCGATGATTGTTTCAATCCGGCATGTCTCTTCTTTGATGTGATTTACTATTGCAATTCTCTCATCTGGTGGAGGAATGGGCGTTTTGATGCCAAGGAATCGCGGCTTCGGAATCGTCTTTCTGAGTCCGGTGTAAAGCGGCTTTAGGCACTTTTCCTCATCCATCGCGAGATAGTGAAGGTAGAGAAATTCGGCAATCTCTGGATTCCTCGGCTCGAAAACAGTGTAAGCACCGGTGATCATTCCGTTCAGACGAGATATTCCAACGCCTCTGGGTGTTTCATCAATATCGAACAAACAAAAGATCAGGTCGCCGGGAAGAACCTCTTGATATGTGTTAAACTCTGCAGGAAATTTACCCGTTGGGTTGTCCATATCCCGCGCGATCACTCCACGCATTGTGAGAGACAACAAGGTGTATTCACTGCTGCGCTCGCCGACTTGTTGTTTGCGGATCTTTAAATTGGCTCGGTTGGGCATGGTCTCCCAATGCTCCGGAGTCTGCCCGAGCCACGGAATCCCGGAGTCCTTGAGTTTGACGTTGGGGTCGAGGCCGCGGGTGACGGCGCGGTGGATGATGGCCTGCTTCTGCTCCTGGAGCAGGGCGATGACCCGCCGCTTCGACCGGATCGCCTTCTCCAAGCGCCCGTTCCAGTGGTTTAGAAAGCGGCCTATCGCTTCCTGTTCATCCGCTGGCGGCACTGGCAAATAGGCTCGACTCAGTCGTTCGTAATCAATGTTTTGCCCTTCCCGAATACCAGTCACAAACAGAGTCAAGCTGTCGATAAAGCCTGGCGATTTGAAGAACTGCTTAAAGTATTCTCGGCGTGCCTCGTGGCGTGGTTTGAGAATCGTGTAGGCTGGACTGATAATCCCCCGACAGTGGGCAATTTCTAATCCGCCTTGAAACGACCGCAAACTGATGACGAAATCACCTGGTTCGACAAGTTTGAGAAGGTGGAAATCTTTGGAAGCGGTGACTGTGCGTTCGCCGTAATCGGTTTTCTTTACGACCCCTTTAGACTGAGTTGCCGCAAGAAGCGGCTCGTTAGGAAAGCCTTTTTGAACTCTCTCTCCAAACAGCACCTTCGTGCGTCGAAAATGCCAGTGCGACGGAACGCGTTCTGCCCACGGCAAACCCGACTCCTTGTAGTCTGGATACGGCTTTAGATCCGCGATCATTCGACACCTCCATTCCGGTTAGGCTGCGCTTGCAGGGCTTTGAAGCTCGGACTCATGACTGCCCTCCTTTCAGAAGCTCTCCCAGCAGTCCTTCGGCGGCTTCTTCCTCTGCGAGGATGTCGGCGCGGATTTCGACCAAGGTGCGGAGCGGCTGGGGCTTGTAGAAATGGCGGGTGAAGCTGACTTCGTAGCCGATCTTGGTGGCGTTCTTTTTCACCCAGGCATCCGGCGTGTAAGGCAACACCTCCCTACGGATGAAGGCCTCGATGCCGCCGTCCTCCAGCAGCGGGACCTGCTCGGTATCGCGCAGGTCGCTGTCGGTCTCGTATTCCACGACGCAGGTCTTGTTGCCGATTTGCGCTTCGTAGAGGCCGTGGAAGGGATCGGGCTGGGCCTTGCCGGGTTTGTGGATCTTTCCGATCACAGGTGGGGCGTTTTCATCACGCCAGCTGACGGCTTTGAGGATTTGCTTGAGGTCCGGAGCGGTCAGCTTGAGGGAGAGCTTGTCGAGGGCGGCGTCCACTTGATCGCGGAAGAGGTTGAAATCCTCGAAGAGGTCGCCCCCGAGTTCGTCGCGCAGGGAATTGGCGATTTCCACCAGGCGGCCATCGCGCTCCCACGTTTTCGGGTCGAGGAGCTTGCGGACCCTTTTGTCGGAGAGGCCTTTCTTTTTGGAGTCGCCTTCGTCCTCGTCGCCTTCGTCCTCGTCGTCATCTCCCCAGGTGGTGAGGCGGGCTTCCAGTTTGTCGGCGATCTTTTTGAAGCCGGTGAAGAGGTCGTCTCCAAATTCCTCATGGAGCGCGGCACGAATTTCCTCGTCGCCGGAGGCGTAGCGGAGGGATTCGATCCGTGGCAGGGTGAGCTGGGCATGGAGCCGCAACGGACGCTCCACGACGACCTTCCAGTAGCCGAAGGCCTCGTTCGGGAAGAGCTTCGACTCGGGCGTTTCCTGGAAGTCGAGGAAGGTGCGGGTGATGCGCTCGATGTCTTCGGCGGAGAGTTCGCAGTTCTTTTTGCCGAGGTTTTTACGCAGCGGCTTGAACCACTGGGAGGCGTCGATCAGCTGGACTTGGCCCTTGCGGTGCGTCGGCTTGCGGTTTGTAAGCACCCAGATGTAGGTGGCGATGCCGGTGTTGTAGAAGAGATTGAGCGGCAGAGCGACGATGGCCTCCAGCCAGTCGTTTTCGATGATCCATCGGCGGATGTTGCTCTCGCCCTGGCCGGCATCCCCAGTGAAGAGCGAGGAGCCGTTGTGGACTTCGGCGATGCGACTGCCCAGCGGGGTGTCGTGCTGCATTTTCGCCACCATGTTGGCGAGGAAAAGCATCTGGCCATCGCTGGTGCGGGTGACGAGGGACATTTCCTCGCCCTTGTGCATGACCTTGAACCGGGGATCGCGCATGCCGTCCTTGCCGCCCATGTTTTCCAGGTCCTTTTTCCAGCTCTTTCCGTAAGGCGGATTCGCCAACATGAAGTCGAAGCAGATCGCGGGGAAGGCATCGTGTGACAGGGTGGACCATTCCGCTCCGCCGATTATGTTCTCAGCATTCTCACCCTCGCCCTTGAGCAGCATATCCGCCTTGCAGATGGCGTAGGTCTCCGGGTTGATCTCCTGACCGTAAAGCTGAGCGGCGATTTGCAGGCCGAGGGCCGACGCGAGCGACTGGAGAGTCTCCTCGCCCTCGGTGAGAATCCCGCCCGTGCCGCAGGCGCAGTCGTAGAGCAGGTAGGTGCCGGACTTCAGTTCCTTGGCGATCGGGCGGAAGACCAGATTCGTCATTAAGCGCACGGCATCACGCGGCGTCCAGTGCTCACCCGCTTCCTCGTTGTTCTCTTCGTTGAACTTGCGGACGAGTTCCTCGAAGACGGTTCCCATCGAATGGTTGTCGATGCCAGTCGGGGTGAGGTCAATCTCGGGGTCGAGGAACTTGGCAATGAGCGTGCCGAGGGCGTCCGCCTTGGAAAGCGTGGGGAGCTGATTGCGGAATTTGAAGTTCTCCAGGATGTCCTGCACGTTCGGCGAGAAGCCGTTGAGGTAATCCTCGAAATCGGCGAGGAGTTGCTGTTGGTTGCCCCGGGACTTGAGGTCGCGGAGGGTGAACTTGGAGGTGTTGTAAAAGGCGTGGCCAGAGGCGGAGCAGAGGGCGGCGGTCTGCTCGGTGATCCCGGCGTCGTCGAGCATCTTTCGAGTTTCAAGAACAGCATTCTTCGTAGGCTCCAGCACGGCGTCGAGACGGCGCAGCACACACATGGGGAGAATGACGTCGGGGTATTTGCCGCGCCTGAAAAGATCTCGTAGAACATCGTCGGCTATGCCCCAGATGAAGGATACGATTTTATTGTGTGTTGCCTGGTCCATTATTGTAGATCTCTTTTAAAAAAATTATTATTAAAACTTGCGAGTAGAAAATCTTACCATTTCAGAGGGATCAATATCATTCTGATAGTCAAATGGCGAGTCATTATTAGAAGTATTAGTAAATTCATCATCTTCGATTGCCTTTACCTGGTTGCGGCCGATCTGATTATTGACGTGAAACTTGATCCCCCATCCGTCTTCGAACTCGTGGAACGGGTCGTCCGATAGAGGCATCACGTAGGATTTGAGGAATTTCCGAACATCGGAAATCGCCTTGCGGTCGTTCACGTCACCACGTCGTTGGGTCAGGCGGTTGCCCCTTCCGAGGTCGCCGAGTATCTGGAGAAGCCGGGTTGGATGTCTGCCATGCCGCAGCCTGATATTCATATCTAGCCATGGTCGGATGCGCTCTTCGCCGTGAATCCGACAGCGTAGGCCGTCGAGCTCGATGGACAGCATGAGGTCTCTCCAGTTCCAGTCTGCCTTCGGCGTGAACATCGGTGGCACCGCTTTCGTTTCCTTCCCCCGGATTTTGTTGCGTGCGGGTGCGATGGAAAGCTTTTCGAGTCCTTTGGGAGAATTGAGAACGATGATCCGAACGTCGTGTTTCGCGGCGAGCGTGCTCACCTCCTGGGTGAATCCGCCGCGAGTGGGCAGAAGCAGAATCGAGGACTCTAAGTCACAGATTGCCGATTTGATCGTTGCCTCACGGGGATTGAGGTTGGGCACGAACAAATGGACCGGCAACGGTTCTCCAGGCCGGATGTCGAACGAGCCGATCTCATGGACCGCATCCGGGCTCCACTTCGGCTGGTCGGCAGGCGTGAATCCCAATTTCCTAACAAGGAACTCGGCGATCCCCTTGAGATTGGGAACGAGCTGAACGCAGTCTTCACGTTTGAACGGAAGCGGTGGCCTATGGGAGGGGATCTCCTGACTGAACCCAAGGAAACTGCCGTCCTGTTGCGGCTCCAGTTCGAGAATCTGCCCGGGCCATTCCGGGTCCTCGATGAAATAAGCCACGTCCGAGGCACGCAACAGCGACT
>JBJONJ010000293.1:0-4830 GCA_046051905.1 Verrucomicrobiota bacterium | reverse complement strand
GATGCCTCGGCTCCGTTTTCAACCTCACCCAGCCTGTTTGATTTCGACCTGTTTCATTCGTCATTCCTCATTCTGAATTCGTCATTCCTATGTCTCCAGCCCTCCAATATCTCGACGCCAGCCAAGGCCTCCTCAATCGCGTCCGCGACCAACTCCCGCTCATCCAGCAGACCGCCGACATGTTCGCGAAGACGATCCTCGCCGGACAAATGGTTCACGTCTTCGGCTCCGGCCACAGCCGCATCCTCGTCGAGGAAATGTGGCCGCGTTACGGCTCCTTCCCGGGCTTCAATCCCATCGTTGAGCTCTCGCTGACCTTCCACAACCTCGTCGTCGGAGCCAATGGCCAGCGTCAGGCCATGTTCCTCGAAAACGTCAGCGGCTTCGCCAACCGCATCCTGCGCAACTTCGATCTCATGCCCGGCGACAGCGCCCTCGTCATCTCCAGCGGCGGCTGCAACGTTGTCCCCGTCGAGATGGCCGAGGAGTTTCAGAAGCGCGGGGTGAAGGTCGCCGCCATCATCAGCACCACCCACAGCGAAGCCAGCACCAGCCGCCATCGCGACGGCAAGAAGCTCCAGGACTTCTCCGACATCGTTCTCGACACCGGCGCACCGGTTGGAGACGCCATGGTGAAAATTGAAGGCCTCGAAACACCCGTGGCACCCGGCAGCACCGTCGGTGGCTGCCTTCTCGTGAACGCCATCAAAGCCGAGGTGGCAGATCGTCTCACCAAAGCCGGCCAGCCTCCCAAAGTACTCACCGCCGGAGCCGTCGTCGGTGCGGAGAAGGCCACCGAGCTGTTTGAAGCCGCGTATGATGAGCACGCGCGGCGCATTGCGAAGTATTATGCCAAGCTGGGTGCCTGAATGAATTGGTAAAATGATGGCGGGTAAAATGATGAATCTGAATCCGATCATTTTACCCCTCATGATTTTACCATTCCGGCTTGGGAGTTGTCCTTTGCGGCTCCGGTGTGGTTTCAGGGGAACGAAGGGGTAGGGTCCGCAATATGAAATCCCAACCGCTTCGCACCTCTGTCATCGGCAGTTATCCGTTTCCTGGCTGGCTTGAATTCTCTGCGCAGCACCTCAAAAGCTTCGGAACGGCGGACATCACCGAAATGCAGGACGATGCCGCGCAGGTGGCCATTCAGGATCAAATCGCATCCGGACTGGATGTCATCACGGATGGCGAGCAGACGCGTTTTGACTTCAATTTGTCGTTCTACGGCTTCATCGAAGGCATCGCGCTCGAACCGGCCAGCCCGCGACGCTTTGGACCGCCTGCGCACGATCAGCGTGGCAAACACGAGATCGTCGGCGAATTGAAAGCACCACGCGGACTCGGCGCGGTGGAGGAGTTTCAGCGCTTGAAGCGTCTCGCAGGTCACACGGGCAAAAAGCTCAAAGTGTCCGTCCCCGGACCCTACACGCTCAGCGGTCGGCTTTCGCCGAATGCACGCTATGCGGACCGCTACGCCATCACGGAAGCTCTTTTGCCCATTGTGAACAAAGAAATCGCCGACCTCGTCGCGGCGGGTGCGGAGGAAATCTGCGTCGATGAGCCCAGCATGAGCTGCTACGGCTACCGCGAGGACACGAAGCGCTTCGTGGACATCTTCAACCGCACCGTCGCCAGTGGTTACGGCAAGGCCCGCATCTGCACGCACCTCTGCTTCGGTAACTTCAAAGGCCATCCCGTCGGCTGGCGCAAATACGCGCCGCTCTTCCCCGCCTTCCTCGACCTCCACTGCGATGAAGTCCACGTCGAGATGGCCAACCGCGAATACGCCGAGCTGGAGGTCATCAAACCGATGGCCGAGCGCTATGATGTCGCCGTCGGCATCATCGACGTGAAAAGCTACCACATCGAAACGCCCGAGCAGATTGCCGATGCCGTGCGTGCGTGCTTGAAGCAAGCGCCCGCCGACAAACTCGTCTTTGCGCCGGATTGTGGCCTCAGTCAGACCGCACGTTGGGCCGCGAAAAAGAAGCTCGCCAGCATGTGTGCCGGTGTGGAGATCGTGAAGAAAGAGCTGGGGCTGGCCTGAGCCTCGTTGCAGTGCTGTTTTCAGGTGCATCGGCTCCTTTGCACCGCTCATTGAAACATCTTCCCCTCTCACCGGGTATGAGGTTGACACGTTTCCGGCCCACCGCTGGAATGCACTCCTCCCCATCATGAAAAAATACAACGTCGGCATCATTGGATACGGCTGGGCGGCCACCGCCCACATCGAAGCGATCAATAAAACCACCCAAGGCCAGGTCACGGCCATCTATTCCTCGCGGAAGCTCGACGATGCCGAGCTCAGCGCCAAGCACGGCGGCCAGATCAAGAGCTACCAGAGCCTCGATGCCATGCTCGCCGATCAGTCCATCCAGGTCGTGGACATCACCAGCTACCCCAGCCAGCATCGCGATCAGGCCATCGCCGCCGCGAACGCCAAAAAGCACATCATCCTCGAAAAGCCGATGGCGAATTCCCTCCAGGAAGTGCGTGAGATCACCGCCGCCGCGAAATCCAACGGCGTGCAGGGCTGCGTCTGCTTCGAGTGCCGCTTCTCGAACCAGTTCACCGTCACGAAGGCCCTCATCGACGAAGGTTTGCTCGGCAGCCTGCACTACGGCGAGGTCGATTATTACCACGGCATCGGCCCCTGGTATGGTCAGTTCCGCTGGAACACCGGGAAGAAAGACGGCGGCAGCGCCCTCCTCACCGCTGGCTGCCATGCCCTCGATGCCCTGCTCATGATGATGGGCAGCGAAGTGGAGAGCGTCTCCTCCTTCTCCACCCGCAGCAGCAGCGAGATCTTCAAGCCCTACGAATACGACACCAGCAGCACCACGATCATCCGCTTCAAAAACGGCGCCGTCGGCAAATCCGCCGCCATCGTGGACTGCCTCCAGCCTTATTACTTCCACACCCACCTCTGCGGCAGCCAGGGCAGCCTCCTCGACGACAAATTCCACTCGATGAAGCTCCACACGGACAAGCACGCCTGGAGCAAGCTCTCCATGAAGATGCTCGACTCCGGCGATGTGAGCGATCATCCCTATCAGAGCCAGTTCCAAGCCTTCTTCGACGCTCTCGATGCCGGCAAGCCCATGCCGCTTACCAGCTTCGAAGAATCTCAAAAGTCCTTCGAAGTCATCTTCGCCGCCGACAAGAGCGCCGAGCAAGGCGGCCGCCCGGTGAAAATCAGTGAACTGGGCTGATCCATCTGCCCAGACCTTCACCGCCCGCCGTGTCACCCACGGCGGGCGGTTTTGTTTTTTTGATTTTAAACACGAATCCAAGCCGAATGGGAACCGAATGACCTCAAATAATTAGCCAGCAGCATTCGCGGCCATTCTTTCTCATTCGTGTTGAATCCCGTTTCCCTCCCGAAAACCCCGTTGACGTTCGGCCTCCTCGTCCCACACTCCACCCGTCACGACAGGGGCGTCCCACCGCAGGGACTGAGACGGATCTTCCTCGATCCGAACCCTCCGAACCTGATGCGGGTCATGCCGCCGAAGGGAGCTCGCTCGGAGGGTCTATCTCAGTTCCGGCCACAGGCCGCCACCGCCTACTGAATACTGCCTACCGCCCACCGACTTCCCCCCATGATCGCCGATCCCAAGACCTCCTTCGAACCCCATTCCTCCGAGCAGCTCCCCGCCTCCACCCGCGTCTATGTCGATGGACAGATCCACAAAGACGTTCGCGTCCCCATGCGTGAGATCGCTTTGAGCCCCACGAAGAGCTTCAATGGCCGCATCGAGGTCAATGAACCCGTGCGCGTCTATGACACCTCCGGTCCTTGGGGCGATCCGTCCTACAAAGGCACCGTCGAGGAAGGCCTGCCCGCCCTGCGCAAAGCCTGGATCCTCTCCCGCAACGACGTCGAGGAATACCAGGGCCGCGCCATTGAGCCCCGTGACAACGGCTACCTCACCGCCAACCACGCCGAATACGCCGCCGCCAAGCGCGAAGGCCTCCTCAGCCCCCTGAAGGCCCCCATCAATGCCCAGCGCAATCCCCTGCGCAGCACCACCGGCAAGCCCGTCACCCAGCTCCACTACGCCCGCCAGGGCATCATTACGCCCGAGATGGAGTTCATCGCCATCCGGGAGCAAATGAGGAATGCCGAATGGCGAATGACGAATGGTGACGACATCGTCCGCAACGATCTCAACAAGCAGCATCCCGGTTCCGCACAGGCTTCGTCATTCGACACTCCTCATTCGTCATTCACGCCGCGGGTCTTCAGCATGTTCCCGCAACGCATTCCCAAAGAAATCACGCCGGAATTTGTTCGCGCAGAGGTAGCGGCGGGGCGCGCCATCATCCCCGCGAACATCAATCACCCCGAGCTCGAGCCGATGATCATCGGCCGCAATTTCCTCGTCAAAATCAACGCCAACATCGGCAACAGCGCCGTCGCCTCCAGCATCGAGGAAGAGGTCGAAAAGATGCGCTGGGCCACCAAGTGGGGAGCCGACACCGTCATGGACCTCTCCACCGGCAAGAACATCCACGCCACGCGTGAATGGATCCTGCGCAACAGCCCCGTGCCCATCGGCACCGTGCCCATTTATCAGGCGCTCGAAAAAGTGAACGGCAAAGCCGAAGACCTCACCTGGGAACTCTTCCGCGACACCCTCATCGAGCAGGCCGAGCAAGGCGTCGATTACTTCACCATCCACGCCGGCGTCCTCCTCCGTTTCGTCCCCATGACCGCCTCCCGCATGACCGGCATCGTCAGCCGCGGCGGCAGCATCATGGCCAAGTGGTGCCTCGCCCACCACAAGGAAAACTTCCTCTACACCCACTGGGACGACATCT
>JBJONJ010000292.1:0-4940 GCA_046051905.1 Verrucomicrobiota bacterium | reverse complement strand
GAGCACGGAGCACGGAGCACGGAGCACGGAGCACGGAGCACGGAGCACGGAGCACGGAGCACGGAGCACGGAGCACGGAGCACGGAGCACGGAGCACGGAGCACGGAGCACGGAGCACCCGTGAAGTAGTTCCGGTTGTCAACCGGATCGCTGTGCCTGCTGCGCGGCGGACTCATGGCTGCCGGGAATTCTGCCAAAAAGCGGCTCCCGCCGTCAAGCCTTCTTCCGCGCCCACCTGCCCTCAGCCTCAACCGGGAGGGCAGGCCTGATGCCCACGCTGAACTGGATCGGCAAGGAGGCCGTGATCAATCATCACCTGGATGTGCCCTTCCACCTGTTGAAGGACGTGTCGGAACTCGGCTGCGGTGATCCCGGCAGCGGCAATCTTATCGTGGAGGGGGACAACCTCCTCGCGCTCAAAGCCCTGCTCCCCTACTACAAGGGGAAGGTGAAGTGCATCTGCATCGACCCGCCCTACAACACCGGCAACGAAGGCTGGGCCTACAACGACAACGTCAACAGCCCCGCCATCAAAAAGTGGCTCGGCGAAACCGTCGGCAAGGAAGGTGAGACGCTGGACAGGCACGACCGCTGGCTCTGCATGATGTATCCACGGTTGGCCCTGCTGCGGGAGTTCTTGAGCGAGGATGGGAGTATTTTTATCTTCTTGGACGATAACGAGATCGGCCATCTGCGATTGATAATGGATGAGGTCTTCGGAGCGAATCACCTCGTCTGTACAGTTGCGTGGCAAAGACGTATTTCACCCGATGCTCGACTCGGACTCGGCTTGGCACACGACCACGTTCTTGTGTTCGCGAAGAACATTGCTTGTTCGGCTTTTAACAAGGTGCCGACAAGCGTGGAGCAGGCAGCAAACTTCAAGAACCCCGACAACGATCCACGCGGTGAATGGGTATCCACAGACTTCTCTGCTCAAGGATGGCGGCCAAATCAGATGTATAAAATTCAAACTCCAGGCGGAGCTGAATACGAACCTCCACCAAATCGGTGCTGGGGGAACATTGAAAGCGAGTTCTTGCGTCTGAAAGCAGAGGGGAGAATGTGGTTTGGGAAAGATGGTCGAAGCAGGCCACGAGTTAAAACCTATCTCAAAGAAACAGAGGGAGTAAGTGCGTGGAGCTGGTGGCCGCATGAGGAAACTGGTCATAACCAAGAAGCGAAAAAGGAACTCACATCTGTGATGGGCACAGATGTCCCCTTTGCCACACCCAAGCCCACGCGGCTGATCGAGCGCATCCTACAAATCGCGACGAACCCCGGCGACCTCGTGCTGGACAGCTTCGCGGGCAGCGGCACGACGGGCCATGCGGTGCTGAAGATGAACGCGGCTCAGGAAGGGAGCGCGGGCACTCCTGCCCGCCTTGATCCCCATGGCGGCGAAGCCGCGACGAATGAAGAAGCGGACAAGAGTGTCCGCGCTCCTCTCGATGGCGCTTCTCTCAAAGACCGCCGCTTCATCCTCGTGGAGATGGACGAGAAGATCGCGCCGGACATCACCCGCGAGCGGGTGAAGCGCGTGGCCGAGGGCTACACGAATGCGAAGGGCGAACAAGTGCCCGGCCTGGGCGGCGGCTTCCGCTATGTGCGGCTGGGTGAAGCGGTGTTCGACGAGCATGGCCGCATTCGCGAGAGCGTGCGCTTTGCCGATCTGGCCCGTCACGTCTATTTCACCGAAACGGGCGAACCGCTGCCCAAAGAACGCGTCTCCGCCAAAACACCCCTGCTCGGCATCCACCATGGCCGTGCGGTGTATCTGCTCTACAACGGCATCCTGAAGGACAAGAGCGTGGACGGCGGAAACGTGCTCACAAGCGAGACGCTGGCCCACCTGCCCGCGCACGACGGCCCGAAGATTGTCTATGCCGCCGGCTGCCGCTTCAGCAAGACGCGGCTGGAGCGCGAGGGCATCACCTTCAAACAAACCCCTTACGCGATCCGCACCCGCTGAATGGAAACGAAGCAATACCAGAAGCATTCGCTGCACTGGCTGCGGCGCTACTACCAGAAGTGCCGCATGATGCAGGCGATGGAAGACAGCTTCCCGGCATCGACGGCCTTCACCGCAGTGACGGCGGAGATTCACGAAGGCCAAGGCCTACCCTACGCCCCCGTGAAGCAGGTGCCGGGCATCCCGTATGTGTGCCTGCGCATCCCCACGGGCGGCGGCAAGACGCTGGTGGCCTGTGAAGCAGTCAGCCTGGGTGTGAAAGACCTGCTGCAAAAAGATCAGGCTCTCATTCTCTGGCTGGTGCCGAGTGACACGATCCGCAGCCAGACGCTCGCGCGGCTCAAAGACGAAGCAGACCCTTACCGGCAGGCGCTCGATACGAATCTCGGCAACGTGGCCGTGCTGGATATTGAAGAAGCCACGCGGATGAAGCGCGGCCTTCTAGACAGCCACACGGTCATCGTGGTGGCGACGATGCAGGCCTTTCGCCGGAAGGACATGAGCGGTCTGAATGTCTATAAGAACAACGGCGAGCTGATGTCTCACTTTGAGAACCTCGCGCCCGAGCTGCTCGAAGCGGTGGAGCGCGAACCGGAAGGACACTTCAACTGCTCGCTGGTGAATGTGTTCCGCCTGCGCCGGCCGTTCGTCATCATTGACGAGGCACACAATGCGCGGCAGCCGCTCTCCTTTGAAACCCTGCGCCGCCTGAACCCGAGCGCCGTGCTGGAACTGACCGCCACGCCGAACCTGAAACCGCAGATGGTGAAGGACGAGGGCGAGACCGTCGAGAATCCGCCAAGCAACGTGCTTTTCTCCGTCTCTGCCTATCAGCTCAAGGCGGAGGAGATGATCAAGCTGCCCATCTACCTGCGCTACCGCGAGCCGTGGGATGCGCTGCTAGGCGATGCCATCGGCGTGCGGAATCATTTGGAGGGCGAAGCACGAGCCGAGGAAGCAATCACCGGCGAACGCATCAATCCCATCATGCTGCTGCAAGCGCAGCCGGAGTATAAAGACAAGGCGAGCATCACCGTGGAGACGGTGGAGGCGAAGTTGAAGGAGTTCGGCATCCCGGAGAACCAGATCGTGGTGCATACCGGCGACCGGCGCGGGCTGGAAGGCATCAACGTGATGACGAAGGACAGCCCGGTGCGCTTCATCATCACCGTGCAGGCGCTCAAGGAAGGCTGGGACTGCCCCTGGGCCTACGTGCTCTTCTCCGTGGCCGAAATGGGCAGCAGCAAGGCGGTGGAGCAGATTCTAGGTCGCGTGCTGCGCATGCCGAAAGCGAAGCGCAAGCAGCGCGAAGACCTGAACAACGCCTATGCGTTTGTGGCCTCGTCGAAATTCGATGAAGCCGCGAAGGCGCTCAAAGACGGCCTGATCGCCTCCGGTTTCGAGGGCCAGGATGCGGAGGAACTCGTCGTGGAGCGAACATTGCTGCCCGGATTGCCTGTCGATGCCCCGAAGGTGCCGGATGTGCCTGTCACGACCACCTTGCCCGATATTCCGAAGGCCGCCTTGCCCGTGGATGTAATCGACGTGGTGACTTGGAACCCGAAGACGGGTGAACTCACGGTGGAGAAGCCGCTCACGAAAGAGCAGGAGGCCGCTGTGCTCCAGTGGGCACCCACGGAGAAATCCAAGGAAGCGGTGCGTGCGGTGCTAAACAAGCGCGCCGGGAAGCACACCGAACCCGCGAAGAAATTCCCGAACGAGCAGGGCGTGACCTTCTCCGTCCCGGTGCTGGCGTTGAAGCAGGGCGATTTCCTGAGCCAGTTTGAAGAGGACGACCTCATCTCGCGCAATCACTGGACGCTGGCGAAGTGTGATGCGGAGCTTTCGGGCTTTGTCTTGCCCACCGAGCAGCGCGGCATCGTGATCGACATCGAGAAGAACGAGGAAACGAAGCGGGAGAAGCTCCAGCAGCGGTTCCTTCAACTCACTGACCGCCAGCAAAGCCTGCTGGAGACCAGTGCGGCATGGCCGGTGCAAAAGCTCATCGTCGCCATCGCACGGTCCTTTCCTCACCCAGGCCTCACCGACGCGGAGATCGACATCTGGCTGCAACGCGTGATCAGCGGCCTGGAGGCGGGCGGCGTCACGCTTGAGCAATTGACTGCCCACCGGCACCGCCTTTTCAAAGCCGTGGCCGCTCGTGTGGCCGAGCTGGAGAAGCTAAATCAGAAGAAGGTCTATGAAACGCTGCTCTTCGGTGATGGCAGCGGCTCGGTGCATGTGAGCCTTGCCAGTGCGTTCACCTTTGACCCGAACAAGTATCCAGTGCGCGACCGCTATCAGGGCCTCGAACTGCCACGCCACTACTACAAGGAAATTGGCGGCATGAACGACGAGGAGGTCGATTGCGCCCGGATCATCGCGCACGACGGCCGCGTCGAATGCTGGGTGCGCAACCTGGAGCGCGAGCCGAAGACCTCGTTCTGGATTCAGACGAGCACAGACAAGTTCTACCCGGACTTCGTGGCCAAGCTCAAGAATGGCAAGCTGCTGGCGGTCGAATACAAAGGCGGGCATCTCCGCAGCACCGACGACACGAAGGAGAAAGAACGCCTCGGTAAGCTGTGGGAAGAACGCAGCGGCGGGCTGTGCTTCTTTGAGATGGTGTGCGGTCCGTCAGAACTCGGGAAGGTGCAGGAAGCCCTGAAGCGGGCCTCCTGACCGCTGCGGCAGTGACGTCTTCCCCTTTGGCATCGGTTGCCTCAAGGCGGCCTTGGGCCCGCCGCGCTTCACTTTTTGCGCCCACGATCACAAAACGCCCAATTCGCGGGCCATTTGGATCATGTTCCGCCCCAAGAAATGCCTTGTCGCGCGCGTAGCCTCGCCGCTAGCCTCATCGCGTCGTTATTCATCATCCCAAACCCGAGTTCTCATCGTGAAGTTCAAATGCCCCACTTGTGAAATGCAGCTCAAGGTCGAGCCCGAAATGGCCGGCAAGATCGTGCGC
>JBJONJ010000291.1:0-4564 GCA_046051905.1 Verrucomicrobiota bacterium | reverse complement strand
TTCCACGCCAAAACCGGTGAACCCGCCGGCCCCGCCGCAACGTTGACAAAGCGTGCCCACTTTCCACCATGCCGTACCGTGACCGATTCCGCCATCCTCCGCCGAACACCCCTGCATGATGTGCATCTCGAACTCGGAGGCCGGATGGTGCCCTTCGCCGGCTGGGAAATGCCGGTGCAGTATTCGGGCATCGTGGAGGAACACAAGGCGGTGCGAAATGCGGTGGGCGTGTTCGACATCTCGCACATGGGCCAGTTCCTCGTGAGCGGAAGAGGCGCGGAGGCTTTCCTGAACCGCACGCTGACCAACGATGTGTCGAAGCTCGCCCCCGGCCAGGGCCAGTACACGCTGCTGCTGAATGAAAGAGGTGGCGTGGTGGATGATCTCATCGCCTACCGCACGAGCGAGAAGGAGTTCTTCCTTGTCGTGAACGCCTCCCGCATCGACGCGGACTGGGCGCACCTCGAAAAGCAGCTCACCGAGGAGGATGACGTGATGATGGCGAACGCCAGCGACTTCACCGCGGGCCTCGCCGTGCAGGGACCGCGCAGTCGCGAGGTGTTTCAACGGGTGTTTGAAAGCAGCGCCCCGTATCCGGAAAAGAACACGATCCTCATCAGCATGACGGAGCATGGTCCGATGTGGCTGTGCGGCACCGGCTACACGGGTGAGGATGGTTTTGAGTTCTTCGTGCCGGCGGAGAAATCCGTCTCGTGGTTCCGCAGCCTGGTGGATGCCGTCAAAGCTGAAGGCGGCGTGCCCTGCGGACTCGGAGCCCGTGACACGCTGCGCCTCGAAATGGGCTTCCCGCTTTATGGCAACGACCTCGGCGAGGAACGCACGCCGCTTCAAGCAGGCCTCGGTTTCTTTGTGGCGATGGACAAAGGCGATTTCACCGGCCGCGAGGCTCTCGCGGCGCAAAAGGCAAACGGCATGCCGGACAAGCTGGCCGCCTTTCGCCTGACCGGAGCCGCACCGCCGCCGCGTCCGCACTATCCCGTGCTGCATGGTGGACAGGTGGTGGGCGAAGTGTGCAGCGGCACTCAATCTCCCTCCCTGAGCGCCGGCATCGGCATGGCCTACCTGCCCTCCAGCATCGGCACGCTGGGCACCACAATTGAAATCGAGGTGCGCGGCCGCCATTTCCCGGCTGAAATCGTGAAGAAGCCGTTTTATCGCAAAGCCTGACTCCCCCACCATGAGCAACATCCCCGAAAATCTCCGCTACCGTGAATCCCATGAATGGATCGACCCCACACAAGATCCGGCACCTGTGGGCATCACCGATCATGCGCAGGCGGAGCTGACCGATGTCGTATTTGTCGATCTGCCAAAGGTCGGCATGGTGGTCACCGCGGGCCAGCAGGTCTGCGTGATCGAGTCCGTGAAGGCAGCGAGCGACATCTACGCGCCGGTGAGCGGGGAGATCGTGGCGGTCAACGAGGCGCTGCAAAACGAACCGGGCCTCATCAACACCGATCCCTATGCCGGTGGTCACATCTTCAAGATCAAGCCGTCGAACGCGGCTGAAATCGGGCAGCTCATGAATGCCGCGGCCTATGCGGCGCACATGGGTTGAGCCTTGCTTTGAAGCCTGTCACGCCTAGCTGAAGGAGTGCTCATGGCCGCAGGCGTCCCGCGGTAGATGCAATCGTGGCCGTGGGCGAGGAGGTTTCGCCGGCAGGCGAGCCATTGATAGATCAGTTGCCCCAGTTCCGCGAGCGGGCTCCCCGGGAAGCACGCGGAGCTCAGACGCGACGGATAGCTGAAGTTGGGAATGGCGACTCTTCGACTGCCAAGCAACAGCCAGACCATCAAGATGCCTCAGACACCTTTGCACGCCTGCGGAGTTCCTTGGGGAACACCTTGGCGATCACCGGACAGAGAAGCGTCCCCATGAACAACGTTCCCATCTGGCAGCGTAATCAGCCAGCCATGATCCGCCTTCTCCTTCTCCTGCTCGCGTTCGCCCCGTTTCTCCAAGCCGAATCGGAGGACGGCAGGCTGCGCATCATCGTCTTTGGCGCTCATCCAGATGATGCAGAGTACAAGGCGGGTGGTTCCGCGGTCAAATGGGCGCGGCTCGGCCATCAGGTGAAGCTGGTCTCCGTCACGAATGGCGACATCGGACACTGGAAGGAGGCAGGCGGCCCGCTGGCACTGCGCCGTGCCGCCGAGGTGGCGGCCTGCGCGAAGAAACTCGGGGTCACCTCCCAGGTGCTCGACATCCACGACGGCGAGCTGGTTCCCTCGTTGGAGTATCGGAAGCTCCTCACGCGGGTGATCCGCGAATGGAAGGCAGACATCGTGATCGCTCCACGGCCTTGGGATTATCACCCGGACCATCGTTATGTGGGCGTGCTCATCCAGGACGCGGCCTTCATGGTAGCGGTGCCATTCATCTGCCCGGATGTGCCGCCACTGAAGAAGAACCCCGTCTTCCTCTACTCGAGTGATGGCTTCCAGAAGCCCTACCCCTTCACGCCGGACATCGCCGTGAGCGTGGACGATTCCTTTGATCAAAAACTCGACGGCATCCACGAGCTGACATCGCAGCATTATGAAGGCGGTGCGAACGGCTCCGAGGAGCATGTGAAGAGCGTGCCGCCGGCCAGCGATGAAGTGGGGCGCCGCGCCTGGCTGAAACGTCGCTGGGGAGCCCGGCAGGGTGGCGAGGCGGACAAGTATCGCGACCTGCTGGTCAAGCTCTACGGCCCCGAGAAGGGCAAGGCGGTGAAGTATGCGGAGACCTTCGAGATCTGCGAGTATGGCCGCCGGCCTTCGATGGACGAGATCAAGAAGCTGTTCCCGTTTTACAACGCGAACTGAGCCGTGAACCGCCTGACTTTCCGCTGTCTTGCCAGCGGAAAGCATGCAGGATGCCCCCATGCGTCGCGCCACCGCCCTTTTTCCGATCCTGGCCGCCGGTTTCAGCCTGCAAGCGGCTCCGGCGGGACCTGCCACGCCTGCTCCGGCCACGGTTCCCGCTCCGAAAGCGGCTCCGAAGCCCGCCGAACCCAAAACCGCTCCAAAACCCTCTCCAGCCACGCCCCCCGCCGCCGCCCCGGTGAAGCCGCCGCCCGAGGATGCCTATCTGCAAATGGAGATGCTGACGCGAGCCATGGAGATGGTGCGGCAAAACTATGTCGAAGAGTCCAAGGTGACCTACGAGGAGCTGGTGGAAGGTGCCCTCGAAGGCATGCTCAGCCGCCTCGACCCGCACTGCGAGTACATGGGCAAATCTCTCTTCGAAGACATGCGCCGCGAGCAGAGCGACACCTCGGAAGGCATCGGCATCACCATCGCCCTGCGGCAGAACCTTCTCACCATCACCACCGTGCGCGACGACGGCCCCGCGGCCCGCGAGGGTGTGCTGGCAGGTGACCAGCTCGTGCGCATCAACGAGGTGCTCACCGATTCCGTGGGCGTGGCGGAGGCCATGCAACTCCTCAAGGGCAAAGCCGGTGACGAGGTGCGCCTCACCGTGCGCCGTCCGGGCACGAAGCAGTTCCTCGAATTCAAAGTGAAGCATGAGACCCTGTCCGAGAGCTCGGTGCATGATGACATGCTGCTGGCAGCCAAAATGGCCGGTGAATACAAAATCGGCTACGTGCGGGTCTCACAGTTCAACTCGCCCACTGCTCGCGAACTCGCCAAGACGCTCGATGCGCTCGAAAAGCAGGGCATGCAGGCCTTGGTCCTCGATTTGCGAAACAACCCTGGCGGCCTCGTGGACAGCGCCGTGCAGATTTGCGGCGAGTTTTTGCCGGAAGGCACGGTCGTGGTGACTACCGAGGGCCGCGTGGTCTCGCAAAACCCGCCGCCCTACCGCACACCGCCCCGCGGAGGCAAGGAACCGCGCAAGTATCCGATGGCGGTGCTCATCAACCACGGCAGCGCCAGCGCCAGTGAGCTGACCGCCGGTGCCCTGCAGGATCTCAAACGTGCCATCGTGGTGGGCACGACGAGCTTTGGCAAAGGCAGCGTGCAAACCATCCTGCCGATGAAGAACGGCGCGGCCATGCGCCTGACCACCGCGAAGTATTACACGCCCAGCCATCGCACGATCCATGAGAACGGCGTGGAGCCTAACATCATCGCCGCGCTCACCACCGAGGAGGAGGCCCGCATCGCCAAGTGGCGTGCCTCCCACGGCACCGGTGAGGCAGCGGCTCTCGAACTCGCCAATCTCGGCGACAAGCAGCTCGAACGCGCCGTGGACGCCTTGAAGGGCGTGCTGGTCTTCGATGCCTTTGTGGCCCGCCCCCTGGCACCTGCCGCGAAACCTTTGGAGAAGGCCGAGGCGAAGCTCCCGCAGGAGTGAGACCATCTCACACCGCCCGCTCCAGCTTCTCGTCGATGCGGGCGACGAGGGTGTCGAGCAGCTCGCTGTTACCAAAGCGTTCGATCACATCCGAGAGGAAGCCTTCGATGATGAGCTTGCGGCTTGCTCCATCGGGGATGCCACGGGCTTTCAGATAGAAGAGTTCTTCATCAGGAATCGGGCCGCTGGTGGCGCCGTGGCTGCATTTGACCTGGTCGGCGTTGATTTCGAGGCCGGGGA
>JBJONJ010000290.1:0-13461 GCA_046051905.1 Verrucomicrobiota bacterium | reverse complement strand
GTGAGACGCTCGTGAGCGGCCTTCCAGCGGGCGAAACGCTCCGCTGGCATGGCTTTGGATACCCAGCCTTTGTCGGTGTGCTCGGCCATCATGGTGGCCTTTTTGAAACTGTCCTCGTAAGCCAGCGAGGTGAAGGTGGTGACCAACAGCGTGCCCTTGGCCGTTTCGAGCACGCCGGAGTCGCGGTCATCCGTGGCGCTATCGAGCAGCACGCGGGGGAAGGTCCATGATTTGCCTTCATCCCGCGAAGTCATCGCGCAAACCTGCCCAAAAGGGCACACATGCGATTCGCGTCCGCCGGACCACGACACCCAAAGCTCGCCATTCGCCCGCCGTGCCACGGTGGGCCAGCCGTGGTAAAGATCGAGCTGCGGTGAGATGATCTTTGTTTCGAGGATCGTGGCTTTGGGTGCTTCGGCCTGGGCCAGAAACGAGAAAGCGAGGGCGGTGGCGAAGAGAAGTCGGTGAGTCATCGTGCTGGAGAATACGCCTTCTCACGCGGAAGGCTTCAGCGTGGACGCTGGTTTCGCTGCGAGGCCACGCCGTTGAAGGGCGTGGAAAGTGGAACAGGTTTTAAACCTGTTCATTTTGGCCTTGGTGAGATGTTCGGTGAGCTTGCTCCCATGGCACGCCGACCGCACAGGTTGAAAAACCTGTGCCACTTTCTCTGCCACGCCCCAGCTTGATTTTGAGGCAATCACGCCCTCTTTGGCCCGTCCTGCTCATGAACCGCCGCCGCGAATTCTTCCTCACCCTGCCTTCGCTGGCATGGATGCTGGCGTTTTTTGCCGTTCCGGCCGGTTTGGTGGTCTCGATGGCCTTTCGCCCTTCCGACCTTCGCGGCGGCATTGGGGCAGGTTGGAGCCTTGACACGCTGAAAGCCGTGCTGGAGGCCGGTTACCTGCCGGTGGTGTGGCAAACGGTCTGGCTCAGTGCGGTGACTGCCGTGATCTGCCTCGCCCTGGCTTTGCCAATGGCTTTTCACATCGCCCGTGTGAGCGAGGGATGGCGCAGGCTGCTCCTGCTGCTCGTGGTGGTGCCGTTCCTGACGAATTTCGTCATCCGCATCTTCGCGTGGAAGTCGCTGCTGCATCCCGAAGGGGCGCTCACGCAGCTTTTGATCCGCTGCGGCCTCGTCGGCGAGGATGCGATGCTGCTGAACAATGCCGGAGCGGTGCTGCTGGTGCTCGTGTACACGCAACTGCCCTTCGCCATCCTCCCGCTCTACGCGGCGGCGGAGAAGTTTGATTTTCAACTGCTCGATGCCGCTCGTGATCTCGGAGCCAGCCCGTGGAAGGCGTTTTGGCGGGTGTTTGTGCCGGGTGTGCGTCGAGGCCTGATGTCGGCGGCGTTGATGGTCTTCGTCTGCGCCCTCGGTCAGTATGTGATCCCGCAGTTCATCGGTGGTCCGAGCGATGAGATGCTCGGCAATAAAATCACCCAACGTGCCTTTGGCGACCGCAATCTGCCCCATGCCAGTGCGCTGGCAGCCTGTCTGATGCTGGCGGTGCTGCTGCCGATGCTGCTCGCGGCGCTGTGGAGGAAAATGACGAATGGCGAATGCCGAATGTCGAATGAACCCCAAGCGCCCGTTTCCGGCCATTCGTTATTCCAAGCCGGAAAGGAGGCTCCGCGATGAAACGAAGCCCTCTCCCGGCCGTGGTTACTCTGGCCGTGCTGGCGTTCTTTTTCGCGCCGCTGGCCATGCTGGTGCTGAATTCCTTCAATGCTTCCCGCTTCGGCGGCGAGTGGGAGGGCTTCACCTGGCAATGGTATGAGAAGCTCCGCGAGGCTGACGAGGTCTGGGACGCTCTTTTCATCACGCTGAAGATCGCCGCCGTTTCTTCCCTCACGGCGATGATCCTCGGCACGCTGGCCGCGCTGGCGTTGCATCGCTTCAAATCCTGGCTGCAACGCCTGCACTCCATGCTGGTGACGCTGCCACTGGTGATGCCGGACATTTTGATGGGCATGTCGTTGCTCGGCTTCTTCGTCGCTCTCGACGTGGAGCTGGGCATGACGACGATCTGGATCTCCCACGTCACCTTCAGCGTGAGTTTTGTGACCATGGTGGTGCTCGGACGCTTGCAGGACTTCGATTTCACCCTGCTCGATGCCGCCCGCGATCTCGGTGCCACGCCCTGGACGGCCACACGGAAGGTCCTCGTGCCGCTGCTGCTGCCTGGCATCCTCGCCGGCGGTCTGCTGGCCTTCACGCTATCCATCGACGACTACGTCATCACCTTCTTCGTCAGCGGTCCCGGCACCACCACGCTCCCGCTACGCGTCGCCAGCATGATGAAAGGCCGCAACCTGCCCATGATCAACGCCCTGAGCACCCTCATGATTGCCGGCACCTTCCTTTTGGCCGCTCTCGCCTTCCGGCTGGAGCGGAGGAGGTAGTCGTCACTTGCCACGGCCCCG
Organism: Verrucomicrobiota bacterium; assembly: GCA_046051905.1. Classification (GTDB taxonomy): domain Bacteria; phylum Verrucomicrobiota; class Verrucomicrobiia; order Verrucomicrobiales; family Verrucomicrobiaceae; genus Prosthecobacter. The sequence continues at coordinate 11,037 of JBJONJ010000290.1, read as the reverse complement.
CCCCGCCCCATGATGACGGGACAGATGCCCCCGACAGAGCCCCCGAAATTCGTCTTCACTGAAGAACACTTTATCAACCGCGAGCTGAGCTGGCTGGCCTTCAATTCCCGCGTGCTGGACGAGGCCGCCCGTGCTGATCTGCCGGTGCTGGAACGCGTCAAATTCATCGCCATCACCGCGTCGAATCTCGATGAGTTTTTCATGGTCCGCGTGGGCGGTCTCCAGGCGATGCGGGACCAGGGGAAACGCGTCAAAGACAACGCGGGACTCTCGCCCACCCAGCTTTGGGAGCAGATTCAGCAGCAGGCCGGAGCCTTCGTGGCCCGCCAGTATGACATCCTCAACGGGCAGCTCCTGCCGCTGCTGCGCGAGAAGGGCATCCGCCGCCTCACCGCCGCAGAGATTACCACCGGCCAGCGCACCTACCTGCACGATTACTTTGTCCAAAACATCGCCCCGGTGCTCTCGCCGGTGGCGCTGGACGCGGACCAGCCGCGGGCGAACATCCCCGCGCTGAACATCGTCATCCTCTGCACCGTGCAGAACGGCGAAAATGGCCATACAGAGAAGCGGAACGCCATCCTCGTCCTGCCGATGGCCCCCACGCTGCCGCGTCACATCCCGGTGCCGGATCCCGAGAGCGGCGAGCACCTTTACATGAACGTCGAGGACGTCGTCAGTCTCTTCATCGGCGATTTCTTCCCGTCCGAAAAGGTCACTGCCACCGCCCGCTTCCGCGTGAGCCGCAACACGGACATCACGCTGGATGACGAAGGTGCCTTCGACCTCGCCAGCGAGATGGAGGCCATCCTAGAGCAGCGCCAGAGCGGCAATGCCATCCGTATCGAAATTGAAGCCGGAGCGCCGCGAAACCTGGTGAAGGTCATTCGCGAGCTCTGCGGCTCCAAAGGTCCGCAGATCTACGAAGTGCCCGGCGAGCTCGATTTGAGAGGTTACTATGCCATCTCAGGCCTCGCAGGCTTTGAAGAGCTCAAAGTGGTGCCGTGGGAAAGCCAGCCCTGCACCGCCATCCTGCCTGGTGAGAGCCTTTTCGATGCCATCAAGCGTGGTGACATCCTGCTGCAGCATCCGTATGAGAGCTTTGATCCCGTGCTCTCGCTCGTCGAGGAGGCCGCGGACGATCCAGACGTGATTGCCATCAAGCAGATCCTCTACCGCACCGCGAAGAACAGCCGCATCATCTCCGCCCTCATCCGGGCCGCCCAGGCTGGGAAGCACGTCACCGTGCTCGTCGAGCTAAAGGCCCGCTTCGACGAGGCCCGCAATCTCGAACGTGCTGGCGATCTCATCAACGCGGGGGCCCAGATTATCTACGGCGTCGCCGGGCTCAAAACCCACGCGAAAGTCTGCCTCGTCATGCGCCGCGAATCCGGCCGCCTGATGCGCTACATGCATTTCGGTACCGGCAACTACAACGAGGCCACTGCCAAGCTCTACACCGACATCAGCGTGCTCACCTGCCGCGCCGAGTTTGGCAGCGACGCGTCCTCGTTCTTCAACACCGTGACCGGGCGCTCCCGCTTTGTCCACTTTGAGAAGATCTCGATGGCCCCTTTCGGTCTTCGCGAGCGCCTGGTCTCCCTCATCCGCAGCGAGGGCGAGCGTGCGAAGCAGGGCGAGACCGCCGAGATCATGCTCAAGATGAACGCCCTCGAAGACCGCGAGATGATCGAAGCGCTCTACGAGGCCTCCCGCGCTGGCGTGAAGATCCGCCTCAACATCCGTGGCATCTGCTGCCTGCGCCCCGGCGTGAAGGGCCTGAGCGAAAACATCAGCGTCGTAAGCATCATCGACCGCTACCTGGAGCACGCCCGCATCTTCTGGTTCCGCCAGGGCGGCAAAAACGCCGTCTTCATCGCCAGCGCCGACTTCATGAACCGCAACCTCAGCAAGCGCGTCGAGCTGCTCGTGCCCGTCGAGGACAAAGAGGCCCGCAAACGCCTCACGCACATCTTGGAGACCCACTTCAAAGACACCTCGCGCGGTCGTTTTCTCCGCTCCGACGGCACCTGGGCTCTCCCGAGTCTGCCGAGCGCCAAGGTGCTGCGCTCGCAGGAAGTCTTCGCCAAGGAAGCCGCCAAGCGTGCCAAGCAAAACACCGCCGCCGACGTGCTGGTGCCGCACACACCGAAGAGCTGATTTGATCGTGACAAAGAAAGGGCGGTCATCCTACGATTAGACACCGCCATGAAAACCACGCTCCTCGCCGCTCTCGCGGTCACCACGCTCTCTGCAGCTCCCGTCGCTGTTTCGCCCTCGCTCATCGAATCGCCGCAGACGGGCGGTTTGGAGCTCAAGACGCTCTCGTCGATCAGTTTCGGCCCCAACGGCCTCCTGCTCGTCGCCGAACCGGGCACCGCCAGCGTCGTCGCCATCCAGACGGGCGATGTCGGTCCGGAAAAGAAGGTGCTCGAGAAGCCCATGGCGGACATCGGCAGCGTGATCGCCGGCGGCCTCGGCGCGAAGAAGGAGGACATCACCATCAAAGACCTCGCCGCGAATCCGGCCAGCGGTCGCATCTACCTCGCCGTGCAACGCCGACCAGACAACGCGGTGCTCATCGTGACCGTCGATGCCGCGGGCAAGGTGGCCCCGTTTGACACCGCAAACCTGCCCTGGGCACGCATCACGCTGCCTGGCGGCACCGCCAGCAAAGTCACGAACATCACGGATGTGGCCTTCGATGGCACCCGCGTCTTTGCCACCGGCACCTGCAACGAAGAATTCGCCTCCCGCATATTCACCATCCCCGTGCCGATCAAGCACGGCAGCACCGCCAATGTCTTCAGTGCCGAAACTTACCATGTCGCTCATCGCAAATGGGAAACCAAAGCACCGATCCAAAGCTTCATCCCCTATTCCGACAAGGGCGAGACCTTCGTCGTCGGTGCCCTTGCCTGCACGCCGGTCGCCAAATTCAAAGTCGATGACCTGCAAAGCGGCGCACAAGTTAAAGGCGTGAGCATGGTGGAGCTAGGCAGTGGCAATCGTCCGCTCGATCTCTTCAGCTACACCGACAAGAGCGGCAAAGACTGGCTCGTGGTGCACACGCAACGCTTCAAGCAGAATGCCTTCGGACCCAGCAAGATGTGGGGTGCCCGCATCAGCATGGACTACCTCGACGCTCCGCAGACGAACGAAAACGCGGCTCGTCGCGATGAAAAGCAGCACGAAGGCCCGCAAGGCATCGAGATTGTCGATTCGCTCTTCGGCGCCGTGCAAGCCGACAAGCTCGACAACACCCGTGCGATCATTTTGAAGGACAATGAAGGCACCCTGAGCTTGGAAGTGGCGGCGCTGCCGTGAGGACTGAAAATTGAAAAATGAGAACTGAATATTGTAAATTGGCTGCTGGAGCATTCGCAGGCGTTCTGCGTCAATTTGCAGTTTTGATTTCGCTTCGCTTCACCCCTCGGGCTGCCTTTGGCAGTCTGTCTCGCTTTGCTCGGCTCAGTTTCCAATTCTCAATTTTCAATTCGCTGAGCTTTCTCCACGCCGCCTCCTTCATCGACGCCAAGATCGGCATCCGCATTGAGGAAAAGGCGCTGACTCTCACCGCCTCGACCGCGGAGGTCCAAGCGGTGGCGGTTTATGCCAAAGGCTCGGTGGAGCCGCTGTTTGGCAGGTTTCGTTCGCCGGTGTTTGTGCCTGCCACTCCCTTCGTGAGAGGCCAGACCTATGAAGTCGAGCTTACGATGGCACGTGGCTCGAAGTCGAAGGTGGAAGTGACGTATGGCAAAATGCCGCAGGTATCACCCACCGTGCGTCTTTCACCCGCCACGAGCCTCATCCCGGCAAACACCTTGAAGCTCTACCTCGATTTTTCGGAGCCGATGGAGCAGGGGGTGTTTTTGAAGCATCTCATGTTGCAGCGGCGGAACGGGCAGGAGTTGGTGGGAGCGTTTCGGGAGACGGAATTGTGGTCGCCGGACGGGAAACGGCTGACGGTGATGCTGCATCCGGGGCGACAGAAGACGGGGGTGAACCTGAATGTCGATGAAGGCCCCGTTTTGGTGGCTGGCGAACGCTATCAACTGGTCGTCTCCGGCCAGTGGCGGTCCACGCAAGGCGTGTCGCTGGGCAAAGAAGATGTTTTTGTCCTGGAAACAATCGCCGCGGATCACGAGCAGCCTGATCCAGCCCGCTGGCAGGTGTACGCGCCGAAGGCTGGAACTCTCGATCCGCTCGTGGTGATCACGGATGAACTGTTCGAGCCTCAAATCTTCCTGCGAGCCCTCAACGTCATCGAAACACCCGGCAAGGCCGAGGCGAAGGTCATCGACCTGAAACGCGTCGAATGGCGTTTCACGCCAGAAAAGCCTTGGAAGGCCGGCGAGCATGAAATCACGATCGATCCGGAACTCGAGGACATGGCTGGCAACACGACGCAAAAGCCCTTCGAGGTCGATTTGACCACCCGGAAACCCGAGCCGCGAGCGAGTATGATCCGATTCCGTTTATCTGCGCCATGAGGGGCACGAGGGCAGGGGAGCGCTTCAAGGCAGCCCCCATGGTGCACGCAGTGCGGCGTAGTCTGCCTTGGGGAGCAGCACATAGTGCGGAGTGGCTTGTGGATCGAGCCAGCGGAGGAGTCGCACAAGGTCGGCCTCGGCCATGGTGGTGCAGCCTGCGCTGGGCTTGTCCGGCCCGCGGCGGACATGGAAAAAGATGGCGCTGCCATAGCCAGCCGCCGGAGGCTGCTGATTGTGGCGGATTTCGAGCATCCATTTGTAGGCCGCATCGCCAAGACGCATGCGCTGCTTTTCAAACCAAGGAGGAACACCGGTCCGTGGGTCGATGCGGACATGGCGGTTGTAGTAGGGACTGGCCGAGTCGTCCACATAGGCATCCCAAGGGCCGACTTGCACATAGGGCCAGCGCGCCCCGCCTGGAGGCGTGGCAGCGTAGCCAAACAGGCTGCCCAATTGAAAAACCCCGGCTGGTGCCCGCCAGTCCTTTTCAACTTTCATAGGGATGCCGTTTTGAGGCGCGTTGAAAACACCTCTGCCCCATGCGAGCCCCTTTTTTCCGAGGAGGACGGGCACAGCCTTGGGAAAGACCGGCTGCCAAGGTTCACGGGAGGAGCCCCTCTGGTAGCATTGCATGCTGGCTGTATTGGAAGACCACGAGGCGGCCTGTGTGACGATCACCTGCCGCACGGCGCTGCCGAGCTGAGCGAAGGCCTCCGTGGGGCCCGCGAAAAGCAGCGCCAGCAGGCAATGCAACAGGGCTGGGGGACAATTTTTTTGGAAAGAAAATTTTTGGTATTGCATGGCCGAGCTGTTTTTGAGTATAACCAATAAATCAACCCTGCCGGGTAAATTGGCTTCAGGTTTTGGGGGTTTTTTTCCTGAGACCAAATCCGGCAGGGTTGTTTTCTACCCTGATGTTTCTAGCGTGAATGGACCCGCCGGTATCTCGTCCTTGGTTTCAGCTTTTCCGGGTTTATATCTCAATCCTCATTACCATGACCTCCCGTCGCTTTTTCGCTCTCTCAGGACTCATCGCCGCTTTCGGCTTGCCCTCCTGCGTCACGCAATCATCCCTTTCTCTCGACTACGTCCCGTCTCCGGGTGGTCCGCTTGGAGGGGCTCCGGTGTTTACCGTGGGCGCGTTTGCGAACAAGCGGGCCATGAATTCCTACGAACTCGGCACGGTCAAACTGCCTGTGGGGGTGCCGATTGAGCAGTTGACGAGCTCCCTGCCAGTCGAAACCATCGTGGCGAATGGTTTTGCTCATGCGATGGAGCACCGCGGGATGCTAACCGACTCGAACAAGGCCTCGTTTCTGATCACGGGAGATGTGCTGGAACTCTACGGCCAGCTACTGGTTCACCCTTATGCCTTTGCCCGTCTTCGGATGAACTTGGTCGAAATCGGCAGTGGCAGGGTGCTCTTTTCCCAAACTTATAGCGGAGAGCGTCAAACCACCGCCTACCGTCCTGGCAGCGGGTCGCCCGTGCCCATTCTTCAAGACTTGATCTCTCGTGCCTTGCAGGACGCGGTGGACCGTGCGGTGGATGATCCAGCCATGCGTTCCCAGATCCAGCCGGGCGGGGGGCACCGTTCGCGATACACGCCGGGCATGCTGTGACGCTCGAACCATGACCGCGTCCGCACCTGAGGTTTTGGCGACTTGTCTGTTCACCCTCGCGGTGGTGCACACCTTTTCCGTGAAGCGATTTGCCCACTGGGCACACCAGTTCCCGAAGGGGTCCGTTCAGGAGAATGCGCTGCATTTCATGGCGGAAACAGAGGTTGTGTTCGGGGTGTGGGCGGCCGCATTGTTCATGGGGATTGCCACATTAAAAGGCAGCATCGACGAAGCGGTGCATTACATCGAGAGTCTCAACTTCACGGAGCCCAAGTTTGTCCTTGTCGTCATGGTTGTGGCAGCCACGCGGCCCGTGGTGACGTTGGCAGAGGCCCTTATCTCCATGATGGCGAAATGGCTGCCTTTCCGGGAGAGCATGGCGTTCTATCTGGCGGCCCTGTCGTTTGGATCGCTGCTCGGTTCCTTCATCACCGAACCGGCGGCGATGACCTTGCTGGCGATCTTGTTGAAACGCCGGTACTTTGACCGCGTGATCAGCACACGCCTCGCCTATGCCACGCTGGGGCTGCTCTTTGTTAATGTGTCCATCGGCGGAACCCTCACGCATTTTGCCGCGCCACCAGTGCTCATGGTGGCGGCGAAGTGGCAGTGGGACATTGCCTTCATGTTCACCACCTTTGGCTGGAAGGCTGCCGCGAGCTGCATGGTTTCCTCGGCCATCACCGCCTGGGTTTTTCGCAGGGAGATCCTGTCGGTGGAAGTGCATCCTCAGCCAGCCCAGCCCATTCCCGCCTGGATCACGGCGATGCATGTGCTGTTCCTTGCCTTGATCGTTTTTTTTGCACATCACCCAGATGTGTTTTTCGGAGTGTTCATGCTGTTCCTCGGCCTTGTGACCGCCACCCGGGAGCATCAGGACGGGCTGAAGTTGCGCGAGGGATTGCTGGTGGGCTTTTTTCTTGCCGGATTGGTCACTCTCGGTTCGCTGCAATCATGGTGGCTCAAGCCGCTGATCGGCGGTCTTGACGGAGGAACGCTCTTTTTCGGAGCCACGGGGCTCACCGCCCTCACGGACAATGCAGCTCTCACCTATTTGGGCAGTCTGGTGGACGGCATCAATCCGGACCTGAAGTATGCCATTGTGGCCGGAGCCGTGACCGGGGGCGGTCTCACCGTCATTGCGAACGCGCCCAACCCGGCAGGAGTGGGGATTCTGCAATCGAGCGAAGTTTTCAAGAGGGAAGGCATCAGCCCGCTCGGTTTGTTCCTTGGTGCCCTGCCGCCCACACTGGTGGCGGTCATGTTCTTCTGGTTCCTTCGCTAGCGAAAGGAGCCTGGCTTGCCCATGACGGCCAGTTCAGCCCAATGGCCATTCGATCTCGGTTTCGCCGTGCATGACCTCGGCAAGAATGGGCACATCTGGCAGGAAGTGTTGGAGGACCATGTGGTTGCTGATGCTGGCGGGATCACGTTCATCATGGGCATGGTTCAACACGAGTCCTGCGCATGTAAGGCCGCGTGCCTGGATGTTTTTAACGGTCAGCAGGGTGTGGTTAAGGCAGCCGAGCTTGTTGTTTACCACCACGATTACCGGCAGCGCGAGTCGTTGCGCAAGATCTGCCATGGTGGAAAATTCATTCAGCGGCACTTCCCAACCTCCTGCGCCTTCGACAAGCACATGGTCGTGCTGCCTGGCAAGGGCGTGAAAGGTGCTCACGAGCTCTGTGGCATCAAAACGACGGTTTTCCATCATCGCGGCGGCGTAAGGTGCGGCGGGGACTTTGAACCAAACGGGGTTCACCTCGTCCAGAGCAAGCCCTGAGGGGCTGTGACTGGCGTTGAGGAGATGGATGGCGTCGTCGCGTGAACCACAGACGAGCGGCTTGTAGCCTGCGGCCGTCTTTCCGGCTCGCTTGAGCGCCTCCAGGAGCAGGCAGGTCACATAGGTTTTGCCGGCATCCGTGTCAGTGCCAGTGATGAAGTAGTGGGCGGGCATGCGGGCTAATGGAAACGTTCGATGCGCACCCGGCAAATGCCTTGGGCACGGGTGAGACCAATGGCGCTGGCCGCCTTGGGAGTCAGGTCGATGAGGCGGCCCCGGACATACGGACCTCGATCATTCACTCGCACGACGACCCACCGGCCGTTGTGCAGATTGGTGCATCGAACGCGGCAGCCGAGCGGCCAGTGTCGGTGAGCGGCGGTGAGGGCGGTGGCGCTGAAACGTTCTCCGCTGGCGGTGCGCCGGTCCGTGTAAAGCGAGGCCAATCCGTGCTGTGTCTCGACAACTCGAGCGCTGCTTTTTGGGGAGGGTAGCTTCGGAGAGGAGCATCCCGCGAGAAGCATCCAGGACCAACCCAGAAAAAGGAAAACCGGATGACGAGCGGTCATCGTCACCCGGTCGAGGTGATCTGATTGCTGATCAGAGAGCGTCATTTCTGAGCCGTGTCTTCGGGATGGATGAGGCCGTAATCGCCGTCCTTGCGACGGAAAAGAATGGCCAGTTTGTGATTGCTCTGATCGTGGAAAATGACGAAAGGACGCTGGCTGAGCTCGAGATCGACGATGGCTTCATCCGGGTAGAGCGGGCGGATCTTGTAGGGTTCCTCATGAACGTAGGCGGGCGTGATATGCTCGTCCTCGTGATGCACGGCCTCCTCATGAAAGACATGTTCCTGAATGTGGCGGATGGAGCCGTCTTTACGCGGCCGGTGGCTCTTGAGCAGGCGAGTTTTGAACTTCCGCATGCGGCGGGCGATCTTACCGATGCTCTCGTCAATCGAGGCGTAAATGTCCTCGGTGACGGACTTTACCTCAATGACAATGTGGTTGGCGCAGAATAGGATGATTTCGGCCATCTGGCGGTGGTGGCCCTGGACGTCGAGCACGACCTTGGCCTCAATGATGCGCGGGTAGTCCAGATGAAGCCCCTCGATCTTCTTATGCACGTATTCCCGGATGGCCGGGGTGATCTCGACGTGGCGGCCGGTGACGACGATGGGGAGGTTAATGTTGTGAACTTGCATGGTGGTTTGGAGTTTAAATAGAGTCTGCTAAAAGCTGGCGGCGGGGGCGTGGTTGTTCAAGGCGCAATTCCTGTCGTCACATGGAGAAATCCTGTCCCAAATAGAGACGGCGGGCCTCGTCGTCGTTCACGAGGAAATCCTTGGTGCCGTGGCGGCGGACCTTTCCTTCGAAGATGAGGTAAGCACGGTCCACGATATTGAGGGTCTCGCGGACATTATGGTCGGTGATGAGGATGGCGAGACCGGCCTGGCGAAGCATGCGGATGATTTCCTGGATCTCCCCCACTGCGATGGGATCGACACCGGAGAAGGGTTCGTCGAGCATCAGCAGTTTCGGCGAGGTGACGAGACTGCGGGCGATGGTGAGACGACGCTTTTCACCACCAGAGAGGGTGATGGCCAGGTTGTCGGCCACATGGTCGATGCCGAATTTTTCCATCAACGCCTGGGTTTGCTCGGCCGCCTCCTTCTTTGTGAAATTCTGCGTCTCCATCACACCGAGGATGTTTTCGCGGACAGTGAGGCGGCGGAAGATGGACTCTTCCTGTGGCAAGTAGCCCATGCCGAAGCGTGCACGCATGAACATTGGCTGAAGGGTGGCGTCCTTGCCATCAAAGGTCACCCTGCCGCCATCGGGGCGAACAAGGCCGACAATCATGTAAAAGGTGGTGGTCTTGCCGGCACCGTTCGGGCCGAGGAGACCGACGATCTCACCCTTCTTCACCTCGATGTCGACTCCGTTCACGACGGTGCGACCGTCATAGATCTTTTTGAGGCCTTCGGTCTGCAGCAGCATGTTCCCTTCAGGCACGGTGGTGCCGTCCGATATGGTGGAGGATGGCTTGGAGGAACTGGCGGACATGGGTTCTCGCGACTCAAGGCCGGACAGGGACGGCTGGCGTGGGTGGGGGCGGCTGTGAACCGGCCGCAGCGGCGTCTGCGGCCTTTTCGTCGATCAGGGTGGTGCGGAAGACTCCGCCATCGGCTTTGAGACGGCCTGCCTGATCAATGACGATGACGCAGCGGGGATCGGTGGCTTCAAGGAGCTTGCTGCCACGCTGGACGGAGGGCCAGCCGCGGAGGGTGATATTGCCGGTCTTGCCTTCGTAGATGGCGATTTCGTTGCAGTGACCGATCTGAAGCTCGCCGTCCTCATCGAACTTCTCGATCGTGATCATGGTACCGCGAGCGTAGGCAATGTCGATACCGCTCTCTTGCCCACCAATTGTGGGGGCACCAGCGGCCTTCTTTTCAGAGCGGGAGGCGAGGATGTCCGAATCACCTGCTTTGGATACTTTCTTTTTGCTATCGGGACCGGTCGTTTGTTTCTGCATGTGGATTTCGAGCTCCTCGCATTCGATATAGGCATTGGGATGGCGGGCGCGGACGCTGCCGCGGTAGATGCCGATGCCAGTGTTGGCGTCAAAGTAGGCAGATTTCGTCGCGGTGATCTCGGTGCGGCCGGTTTTGGCTTGCCGCGCCGAGTGCCGATCATCGAGTTGCAAGGGCTGGAGACGTTGAGGCTGTGGTCCGACCGGCAGCAGAGGTGTGGCGGGCTTGGTTTCGGTTGGTGACTCGGCGGCCGGCGGTGTCTCACGGCTTTGCATGGCTCCCTGGACGGTTTGAAGAGCCTTTTGGCGGACTTCGGCTGCTTTGGGATCGCTGGCCATGTCCTGGGCTTTTTTCTTCAAATCATCCGGCAGGGCCGCCATCGCGGCCCGCGCGGCAGCCTCGGCCTTTTGGCGGGTTTCGCCGGACACCTTGTCCTTGTTGCCATCGATGGCTTTTTTGAGCGAGTCGATGAGCGTGGTTTTTTTCGTCGGAGGCTCCGCAGCGGGTGTCTGCGCAAACAAGCTGCGCTCAGAAAGCGAGAGCGCGGCGAGGCTCAGGATCGTGATGCGGAGGATCATGGTTTGGTCGGCTTTCCCTCGCGGC
>JBJONJ010000289.1:0-5922 GCA_046051905.1 Verrucomicrobiota bacterium | reverse complement strand
TGCTGATCCTTACGATGCTTCATGTCGATAAAGTCGACCACGATGAGGCCGCCCATGTTGCGAAGGCGGAGCTGACGGGCCACCTCGGCAGCGGCCTCGAGGTTGGTTTCGACGAGGAGCTTATCTTGATCCTTGTTGCCCTTGTTGCGGCCGGTGTTGACGTCGATTGCGACGAGAGCCTCGGTCTGGTCGATGACGATGTAGCCGCCGCAAGGCAGCCAGACCTGGCGGTAGAAGGCATTGTCGATCTGCTTCTGAATGCCGTAGTGCTCAAAGAGTGCCGTCTGGCCCAGGTAGTGATTGATGCGACGTTTCGCCCGTTTTGAGATCTGCGAGGCGAGCTTTTGCATCCGCTCGACGGTGGCCTGGTCATCGCAGGCGACCTCATCAATGTCCTCGGTGAGGAAGTCGCGCACGGTGCGCTCGATAAGATCCGGTTCCTGGAGGCAGCAAACCGGGGCCGGCTGGCAGTCACGAACGGCCACGGTGTCGTTCCACTGCTCGATAAGGATATTCAGATCGCGGATGATGTGGCGGGCGCGCTTGCCGCTTGCCTCGGTACGCAGGATGACGCCCATGCCTTCAGGAAGATCGATATCTTCGAGAATTTTACGCAGACGGGCACGTTCTTTCGGGTCTTCGATCTTGCGGGAGATGCCGCAGGTGTCATTGAGTGGCATCAAAACAAGCAAACGGCCAGCAAGAGAGATGTTGGTGGTGACCCGAGGACCTTTGTTACCGACCGGCCCTTTGGTGACCTGCACCATGATCTCTGAGCCCACTGGATATAAAGACGGAATGTCCTTCGAATCGATGCGCTTTTTCTTCTTCGTGCCACGACGGTTGACCTCCTCCATGCCTTCAAGCGCGGCGGGGATGGCGTCCCAAAAGTGAAGGAAGGCGTTCTTGTCGAGGCCGATATCAATGAACATGGCCTTGAGACCCTGTTCGATGTTTCGGATGCGGCCTTTGAAGACGCTGTTGATAATGCTGGAGGTGCCAACGCGCTCGATGTTGTATTCTTCGACGACACCGTTGTCGAGGAGAGCCACGCGGTTCTCGAGCTTCTCGCAGTTGATGACAAGGCGAACGCCGGTCTTGATGTCTTTTTTTCCCGTGAGGAGCTCACGGATGCGTTGGATGAAAGTAAGAGCCATGGTGTGGTGATGAGGAAGCTGTTAGAAGTGGGGCGCAGGTGATCTTCAACGGTTGAAGAACCTGCGGAGGAGGCCGCCGCCAGATGGGGCGGGTTGAGGTTGGGATTCGCCTCCCCGGCTGAAGATTCCAGTCCGGCTCACAGGCACGGCTTTTGGAACATTCTGGCTGGAGCTGGCGTTGCCGGATCCAGAAGAGCCGGACTGACGGTTGATGTTCGGCCGCGCGCTTTTGCGTGGGGCCGGTTCATCGTTCGACTCGCGCACCGGCGCACCCACGCCAGTGTCGCCGTCGTCATCCGAGCCGGGTGCCACTGGCACCGCCGCGTCGGCGTATTCGACAGAGGGAATATGACGGAAATGGCCTTCAGCCGGCGGCATCGGATCGATCGCGAGCTGGAAACGGTTGTTGTCAATGGCGAGACACTGCTCGAGCACCCGACGGGCGACTGGTGCGGCGCAGCCTCCGCCCGATTTGCCATTCTGAACGAGCACTGCGCAAGCGAAACGCGGATTTTCATACGGTGCAAAGCTAATAAACCAAGTGTGGTTGTCATCGACCTTCACGTTGCGCTCGTCACGGCGCCAGTTTTGGGCAGTGCCGGTCTTTCCTGCCACTTCGATGCCGGGAATACGGGCGGACTTGCCGGTGCCACCGGGGTCATTGACGACCTTCCACATGCCTTTGCGGATCACTTCAATCTCAGCAGGCTTCACCTTACTCGAGAGGTCAGAACGGATGCTGGGCTGATTTTCGAGGACCAGCTTGTCACCATCCATCACTCGTTTCAAAAGATGCGGTTTCCAGGATTTTCCACCGCTGGCCACTGTGGCAGTCACAGAGGCCATTTGAAGCGGCGTAGCGAGCACGCTGCCCTGGCCGATGGACACATTCGCGGTGTAGCCATCACTCCAGCGCTCATTGGGGCTGTTGGCACGCAACCACTCGGGGTTCGGCAGGATACCGCCGCTCTCGTCATCAAGCTCCACGCCGGTTTTTTCACCCACGCCGAGCATGCGCCCTATCTCGGTAATACGATCAATCTTCGCGTCGTTGCCGTAGCGATAGAAGAAGCAGTTGCAGGATTTCATGATAGCGTCGCTGAGACTCAGGGGGCCATGGGAGCCGCCGCTCTGGCGTTGGATCCAGCATTGCATGCTATTGGTACCATAGGTGACCGCACCGGAGCAGTTGTAGGCTTTCATCTGGATTCCCGCGAGGCAACCGGCGAAGGAAATCGGGATCTTAAATGTGGAGCCGGGAGTGAAGCCACGCACGGCGCGATTCATGAGCGGATTGGTCTTGTTCTCCGTGAGCGCGTCCCAGTCAGCCTGGCTAATGCTTGGAATGAACTTGTTCGGATCATACGAGGGGACGGAGGCCATGGCGAATACTTCACCACTGCTGACTTCGACCAGGACAAGGGCTCCACGGCCCACTTTGCCGTCCCGCAGAGCCTTCTCGGCCACCACCTGCATCCGGGCGTCAAGAGTGAGATAGACGTCGTTGCCCTTGTGCGGCGGTTCATAACTCTTTTCGCCCACCATGCGACCTCGACGGTCTTTTTGCATCGTGCGCACGCCGGGCTTGCCTCGCAGGTGCTCGTCGAAACTCTTTTCGACACCCGCGACGCCATACTCGTCTGGAACGAAGTAGTTCCAACCTTTGCGGTCCTCGGCGGAAGATCGCTGGTCATCCGGAAGACTCACATAGCCGAGGATGTGGCAGGCGAGGGCACCCTTCGGATACACTCGGGAGGCACGTTCATCGACGGAGACACCCGGCAGGCCAAGATTATGCTCGGCGATCTGGCTGAACTCCGCGAAGGTGAGGTTGTCCCGGTACACCCACGGTACCGCAGCACCGAAAGTGCGGTAATGCACGCGCATGTCCTCGCTCTCAGCCTCTCGATCGGCTTCTGTGGCATACTTGCGTTCGGCCCCGAGGCGCTGGAGATGAGGCTCAATGATCTCGACGAAGATCTTGACGATGTCGGTCTCCTGGACCTCGCGGGTGATCTTGTTGATGTCTGGCTTCATGAAGACACGCTTGGGCGTGTTGCCGTTGTTGAGGCGCTTGAACTCTTCCACCACTTCCGCGAGGTTCACACGCACCTCAAAGGTGGCCTTGTTCGCGGCCAGCGTGATGCCATTGCGGTCCTTGATTTCACCACGCGGTCCGGGAATGCGGGCGCGCTCCTCCTTGGCTCCCGGGATCATCTGGGCGAACTCCTCCTTCCGCATGATCTGCAGCGACCACAGGCGATACGACAGCAACGCGAACCCGCCGAGCACGGCGAGCGAGAAGAGGTAGAGGCGGAAGCGGTATTTAACGACCATCGAATCGGTATCTCAGGCCTTCGTATTTGATTTCATAGCTCGACAGGCTGGCCAGCGAGTAGAGCAACAGGAAGATGAGTGGCGCGGCAAGCATCGCCAGCATGGTGTCCGTGCCCATCTTGATCCACACCATGGGCTGGAACTCAAGGCTGCCGCGCAGGAAGGTCATCACGATATATTGAAGCAGCAGCCAGGAAAAGGTCACCGCGCCAACCATGAGCACCGGTAGTTCCAGGCGGCCGCGTTTAAACAAGGGACGAATGCCCTGCATGAGCGTGCCGAGCATGCCCAAGATGGCGATCGACAGCCCAAATGGCAGCGCCATTGAGGCGGAGAACTCCGCGCCGCCATCCTCACCAAACACATCGAGACCGCCGCTCATCGCCTCGCTCACAGCGGGCAGATGTCGTGCATCCCACAGGAATCCTGTGCAGAAGGCCAGCACGAGCATCACCGGAAAAGGAACCGCCACCGAGGCCGCGAAGAAGAACACGGCAGGAAGGAAGAGGGTGGCAAACTGCGCGATCTCAAGGCCGGGGATGAACTCCTGCACGAGAAAGCTCAGCAGCAGCAGGATGAAAACGATAGGGTGAAACAACATGGCGGCTCAGGGCTTGGTGGTGTTCACGGGTATCGCGGCGGGCACCTCAGGCGTCACGACACTCTGCATCTCGATCACAAAAACATGCTCAATCTCGGAGAAATCGACCGCTGGCTCGATGATGGCCTCGCCAGTAATCTCCTTGTTCTCGAAACGCTTTGCGCGACCGAGGAGAAGGTCTTTGGGAAACACACCACCTTCTCCGGTCGAATAAACGCTGGCTCCAGCGTTGATGATCGCATTCAAACTGAGGAAGCGAAGCCGCAAATCCGGCTTGATGTCGAGCGCCGCGCGCTCGCCGGAGAGAATCCCCTGCTCCAACGTGCCTTCAATCCGTGCGGAGACGCGGCAGAGCTCATCCGTAAGAAGAATCACCTTGGCCATGTGCGGCGCCAGCGTGGATGTCTTGCCCACGAGACCGACCGACGTGATCACTGGGCTGTCCGTGCCGATGCCATCGAGCGAACCCTTGTCGATAATGAGGTTGTTCCACCAGGTGCTCGCATTGCGCCGGATGACCTTCGCAGCGGTCATCTTGAAGGGTGACGACTGCTTGAACTCGATCAAATGCCGCAATTTGGAGTTCTCCTCAATGAGCTGGTTATACTTCTGCTGGATGATGCGCAGTCGCTCCACCTGCACCCGGAGATCATCGTTTTCGCGTTTGACCGCCTTCGGATCGAGCGCGGGTGCCATCATATTCGCGGCAGCCTGTTCGATGGCACCGCTCGAATGGATGAAGGGTGAGAAAAGGCCCAACACCTTCGCCTGGATCTCGAACGTCGTGGGTGTGTCCAGCATGAAGACAGACAGCAGCCCTGCGATGAAGATGAGGAGCGCGATGAGGTTGAGTTTCTTCATGGCCAGGTTGTAGCTGGCGTGATACACTTGCTGGGCTGATGAGGATCACCAGCGGCAGCAGCGTCACGCTGCCTATGTGATCAAACCTCGGTAGTACTCACCTTCCGGAGGAACTCAAGCTCGTTAAGCACACGACCGGCCCCCTCGCCCACGGCGCTGAGAGGATCCTCAGCCACATGCACGGGCAGAGCCGTCTCTTCCTGCAGCAGCTTGTCAAGGCCGCGCAGCAGAGCTCCGCCACCGGCAAGCATGATGCCGCGGTCCACCAGATCAGCGGACAATTCAGGCGGGCAGCGTTCGAGCGTCGTGCGCACAGCGTCGATGATCGCATTGAGCGGCTCGAGCATGGCTTCACGCACTTCTTGACTCGTGATGGTAATGGTCTTCGGAAGGCCAGCCACCATGTCGCGTCCCTTCACTTCCATCGTGGTTTCCTTCCCGAGCGGGAAAGCAGAACCAATGCGAAGTTTGATTTCTTCAGCCGTGCGCTCGCCGATCATGAGATTGTAGGCACGCTTCATGTAGTTGATGATCGACTCGTCAAGCTCGTCACCAGCCACACGAACGCTGCGGCTGTAAACGATGCCGGAGAGAGAGATAATGGCCACCTCCGTGGTGCCGCCGCCGATATCGACGATCATGTTGCCAGCTGCTTCTTGAACCGGGAGGCCCACACCAATCGCGGCGGCCATCGGCTCTTCTATAAGATAAACTTCGCGAGCACCGGCTTGTTCCGCGCTCTCTTTCACCGCACGCTTTTCAACCTCGGTGATGCCCGAGGGCACGGCGACCACCACTCGCGGTCCACGCATTGGGCGGCGTCCACCTTGCACCTTCCGGATAAAGTGGCGCAGCATGGCCTCCGTCACGCGGAAGTCGGCGATCACCCCATCTTTGAGCGGACGGATAGCCGTGATGCCGCCGGGGGTGCGACCCAACATGCGTTTGGCATCATCACCGACCGCC
>JBJONJ010000288.1:0-3009 GCA_046051905.1 Verrucomicrobiota bacterium | reverse complement strand
CGCGAGACCCGTAGGCTTGATGAACGTGTCGCCAGGATCACCCGGCTCCCGCTGGATGCGCACGGTGAGCGGCGCATCGGGTACGACCTCGTAACAGGACTCCAAAACGATGGTCCGCGAGTGAAACGGCGCGTCAGGCAGCGCGGTGCGCACCGTTTTGCCGAGCGCATACCGCTCCGTGAACGGCGCACCGTCCACCATCTGCGAAAGATGCACGCGATACACATCTGCAAACTCGGGACTTGTCGTCTCATCCGTCGTCGTCACGACGATTTCGACCTTCACCGCCGCACAATCGCTCGGAAGCCCCGTCACCACGCCCGCCACCGATTGCCCCACCGTCCCACCCGACAACGACCACACCGGGACATGCGTGGAGCCACTGGACATCAGCACCAACGACGGCTGCCCCGTGGCGATGGACATCTGGTTGGCATTTAGGCCGATGGAGGTCGGCTCGGCGCTGAACGCGGCGGTGGTGAGCAGGGTGATGAGGCACTGGATTCGCATTTCTTGCCGAGGGTGGAACAGCTAATCGTTGAACTCAAGCCTATCGGGCCAAACGGTCATCAAGATCAGCTCAGAACTTCGATCAAGTAGCGCAGTTCCTCGTCGATGTCCTCGGTAGAGGGCACGGTCTGGGCGATCTCGGCTTCCACGGTGGTGCGGAAAGTTTTGCGGAGGCGATGAATCATCACTTTCACCGCGCCAGTGGTGACGCCGAGCTGGGTGGCGGCGTCGGCTTGGGAGAGCTGGTCGGTATCGCCGACGAGCCAGGGCTTGAGGGCCTCGAAATGGACGGACTTGCCGGCTTTTTCAAAATCGGCCTGCACGGCCTTCAAACTGCGATCCATGACTGCAAAGGCCCACTCGCGGTCGAAGTGCTTGTCGCTCATCGCCGCACTGGTGTCGGCGATTTGCAGTCCGGGAGCGGTGTCGTGTGTGGCGGCGTCGAGCGACTCCACCACGGCACCACCGCCGCGCTTTTCCCGGCCTTCATTGCGCCGGCGTTCGGCGAGGAAGTGCTTCAGCGCACCGAGCAGGTAGGATCGAAAGCGGCCCTTTGCTGGATCGGCTCCATCGAAACCACCGCGGGTGAGTAGACGGGCAAAAAACTCCTGCGCGAGCTCGCGGCTGTCATCGTCGGTGCGGCCTTCGCTGCGCAGAAAGCGAAACACCGGAGCCCAATACACCTCGCACAGTTCGCCGAGCGCCGTGCGTGCCTCGGGAGCGTCGCCACGCGATCTCAGCACGAGTGTCCAGCGCGTGCTGTGAAAGGTGGAATCGGCGGAAGCGAGGTTCATGTCGGGCTCAAGGTTGGCTTTTTGTGACGTCAGTTTCGATGTAAAGCGTCTCCGTATTTCTGCCGAACCAATCCTGGCGCGTGGCGAGCTCGTAGCGCTGCTTTTCGCCTTCCGTGAACTGCCAGGCACCTTTTCCCGAGGCATTGAAGATCCAGACATCGTCGAGAAAAACGGAGCGCGAGTAGGTCTTTCCATTCGGTGTCTGATAGCTCGCCTCGATTTGCTGACGGGTGCTTTCCTTCCACCGGTCGGTCGTGACGATTTCCAGCGTGGTGCGGAGATTCTGATTTTCTGGCGTGTGAATGACACCGTTGAGTTCGAGCGGCGTCACCTTGCCTTCGGCATCCGCGCGAATGAGCCGGAACTGCAGTCTTTTCCCGGCGGTGATCGTCACCTCGGCGGTCATCTTGGTGCCCTGCGGTTCCAAATAGGCCTCCATGGAGGCGTTCTTTTGCCGGATATAAGCGCCCAGGCAGAGCAAGGCGACGAGCGCTGTGACGCCGAATCGCCAGACGTGGCCGTGCAGCGCTTTCACGGCGGGTGCTTGCTCCATCCAGCGCCAAACCTGACGCGCCATCACCACGCCCAGTCCGCCGCCCGCGAGGAGCAGCAAGCCCATCAGCAGTCTCCAGACTGTGCTCACGCTGCTATCGTGAGACAGGGTGGAGATGCCGACACCGGTCATGAACATGGTGAGCAAGCAAGGCCACGCCAACGCGGCAAACATCGCCCTCTTCAAACCTGCCAAGCGCCCTCCGGAGTTGCGAATCTCGCGCAGCGCCCGCATCGCGAGCATCGTCCCAGGTCCAGCGGTGGCGACGATCAGAAACACGAAAAACCAGGGAAAGAAAAAAACAATCCGGTCCCGCATTCCGACCTGCCCGCTCATATCAAAGAACATCACGATCACCGGCAGAAAGGCAATGCCCACCGCCAGGCTGAGCGTGGTGCAAATGAGCGACGCATTGGCACCACGCGCTGTCTTTCCCGCTGAAACGACGTCGGTCTGTGCGCGCACGGCTTCTGGCGGACGCGTTCCCGCTTCTGAAGCCGCCTGCATCTGAGTCTTCACCTCGCCGATGGTCTGGAAACGCAGTTCGCGCTCCCTTTCGAGAGTGCGCATCACGATTTCATCAATGCGTGCGTCCACGGCCGATTTCTTGGAGGGCGGCGCGAAGCGGCCGAGCGGCAACTCGCCAGTCAGCAGCTCATAAAGCACCACGCCGAGCGAATAGATGTCTGCACGCTGATCCACGTCTCCAGGCGACTCCAACTGCTCTGGCGCCATGTAGTGTGGGCTGCCGAGCACAAAGCCACGCTGCGTGAGCGTCACCTGCTCGCGATCATTTTCACCCACGAGCTTCGCGATGCCGAAGTCCGCAATTTTGACCTGTCCGCGCGAATCGATGAGGATGTTCTCCGGCTTGATGTCGCGATGCAGGATTCCCTGCTCGTGCGCGAACTTCAACGCCGCGCAGATGTCCTGCACGAGCGCCAGCGCCTCCGGCGGCGTGAAGCGGCCCGCCTTCATCGCCAGGCGCAGATTCACACCATCGACGAACTCCATCAGCAGATACGCAAACGGCCCCGCGACGCCGGAATCGAACACTGTGACGATGTTCGGATGGCCCAGCCGCGCCAGAAGTCGCGCCTCGCGGTCAAATCGCTCCGCAAAGGCTGGATCGCTGGCCAGATCGCTCGAAAG
>JBJONJ010000287.1:0-3062 GCA_046051905.1 Verrucomicrobiota bacterium | reverse complement strand
CCCGAAACTGAATCATGGAACCCGCCCTCAAAACCCTCTATAAACAAAAAGTCAGTGAATTGAAGAGCCAGCTCGGCCTCGAAAACATTCACGAAGTGCCCAAGCTCGAAAAAATCGTTCTGAACTGCTCCGTTGGCAGCCAGGGCGAGCGCAAGCAGGCCATCGAAGACGCTGTGAACGAAGTGCAGCTCATCACCGGCCAGAAGCCCGTCATCACGAAATCGAAGAAGGCCATCGCTAACTTCAAGCTCCGTGAGGGTGAAAACGTCGGGGTAAAGATCACGCTGCGTGGCAACAAGATGTATGACTTCATGATGCGCCTGGTGCGCACTGCTGTTCCACGCATTCGTGACTTCCGCGGTGTGGCCCCCCGTGCCTTTGACGGCCGTGGCAACTACACGCTCGGAATCACCGACCAGTCCATCTTCCCCGAAATCGAGCTCGACAAGATCAAACGCACTCTCGGCTTTGACATCACCTTTGTCACCAGCACGAACAACGACGACCATGCGCGTGAGATGCTCCGTGCGCTGGGCATGCCCTTCCGTGCGATGGGCAAGAAAAAGGCCGAGGACGCCGCCGAGGAGTCCGCCCAGAACGCGTAATCCTTAACTGAAACACCCCGGACACACCGCAACGTCATGACCGATCCGATCTCTGATTTCCTCACCCGTATCCGCAACGGCCTTTCCGCCGGCCAGGAGCAGATCCTCGCTCCCTTCTCGAAGATGAAGGCCGAACTCGCCCGCATCCTGAAGGAAGAGGGTTACATCTGGGCCTATGAAGTGGACACCAGCGCCGCTCATCCCAAGCTCAAACTCAAGCTCAAGTACACCGACGACAACTCTCCTGTGATCCGCAAGCTCGAGCGCATCTCGAAACCCGGTCTCCGCAAGTATGTCTCCTGTGACGAGATTCCCCGCGTGCTTGGTGGCCTCGGCATCGCCATCCTCTCCACGTCGAAAGGCGTCATGACCGGTTCCCGCGCTCGCAAGTCGAAGCTGGGTGGTGAACTCCTCGCCTTTGTCTGGTAAACCCCGAACTTGGAGCCTATTTCATTATGTCCCGCGTCGGCAAACTCCCCATTTCTCTTCCTGATAAAGTCACCGTCAAAGTTGGTGATGACCGCACCGTCAACGTAAAAGGCCCCAAGGGCGAGCTCAACTGGGTTCTTCCTCGTGGTGTGACCGTTGCCGGTGATGCTAAAAGTCTCACCGTGACCCGTGAGTCCGATGAGCGCACTGTGCGTGCCCTGCACGGTACCACGCAGCGCTTGATCACTAATATGATCTTCGGTGTGTCGCAGGGTTACACGAAGAATCTTGAGATCCACGGCGTCGGCTTCCGTGCCGCTGTCAAAGGCTCGAATATCGACCTTCAGCTTGGTCAGAGCCACGATCGCCTTCATCCGATTCCAAAAGGTGTGAAGGTGACCGTCACCGAAAACACGAAGATCAGTATCGAGGGCATCGACAAACAGGTCGTTGGCCAGCTCGCCGCTGACATTCGCGCCTACTACCCGCCTGAGCCTTACAAAGCCAAAGGCGTGCGCTATGTGGGCGAATACATCCGCCGCAAAGCCGGCAAGTCCGTCAAGTAAACCCTTTTTCCTGTTTTCACGACCGTCATGGCCACTATCAATCGCAAAGCCATTCGCGCCCGCATCCACTCGCGCATCCGCCAGAAGCTTGGCGGCAACGCGCAGCGGCCGCGCCTCGCCGTTTATTTCTCGAACACCAACGTTTACGCCCAGATCATCGACGACGAGGCCGGCAAGACCATCGTCTCCGCCTCGACGAAGGAAAAGGGCTACGGCGCTGGCAAGGCCAATGCTGAGCACGCCGCTAAGGTGGGTGCCGCCATCGCCGAGCGCGCTGCCGCCAAGAACATCACTGCCGTGGTCTTTGACCGCGCCGGTTTTACTTTCCACGGTAAGGTCAAGGCTCTCGCCGATGCCGCCCGTGAAAAAGGCCTCCAGTTCTAATCTCCGCACCCCAGCCCTTTCCCTTATCCGCACTGTATGGCCACTGAAACAGCAGCCCCTGCCACCCAAGAAGTCGAAGTTCCCGCCGAGGGAGTCGCCGCCCAAGTTACCCAGCGTGACTACCGCGCCTCCTCCAGCGACACGGTCGAGAAGGTGGTTCACATTAACCGATGCGCTAAGGTCGTCAAAGGCGGCCGTCGCTTTAGCTTCAGCGCCCTCGTCGTCACTGGCGACCAGCAGGGCAAGGTTGGCTGGGGATTTGGCAAGGCCAACGAAGTGGCCGACGCCATCAAGAAAGCCACCGAGAGCTCTCGCCGCAACATGTTGAGCTACAATATCCTCAACGGCACCATCCCGCATGAAATCGTAGGTCGCCACGGCGGCGGTGACCTCATGCTGAAGCCGGCTGCTCCTGGAACTGGCATCATCGCCGGTGGTGCTGCCCGTGCCGTGCTCGAGTGCGTCGGCGTCAAAGATGTGATCGGGAAGTCCCTCGGTTCCTCGAACCACGCCAACATCGTTAAGGCCACGCTCCAGGCTCTCAGCACACTGCGCCAGCCAGACGAGATTCTCCGGGCGCGCGGCCGTGAGAAGAAGCAGAAGGCTCTTTGATGCCTTGCTGAATCCAAAATCAACCCATCTCAATCAGGAATCCTAAAATGCTCCTTCAAGACACTCAAAATCGGCCCGGTGCTCGCAAGCGTCGCAAGCGTATCGGCTGCGGAGAAAGTTCCGGCCATGGCAAAACCTCCTGTAAAGGCAACAAGGGCCAGATGGCTCGTGCTGGCCGCGGCATCCGCCCCGGGTTCGAAGGTGGTCAGATGCCGATGCATCGTCGTCTCCCCAAAAAAGGTTTTAATAATGCGTTGTTCCAGGACGCCACGGAAGTCGTCAACGTCGGCGATCTGAATGAAGCCTTCGAAGACGGTGCCACCGTCAATGAAGCCGCCCTCCGCACCGTTGGCTTGGTCTCCCGTAACTGTGATGTAATCAAGGTCCTTGGCTCCGGCGAACTCACTCGCAAACTCACCATCCAGGGCGCCAAAGTCAGCGCCGCGGCCCGTGAGAAGATCGAGAA
>JBJONJ010000286.1:0-10803 GCA_046051905.1 Verrucomicrobiota bacterium | reverse complement strand
GCCGGCAGTGAAATCTTCGCTGGCACCCTCAATCTCAACGGCGCCCTCACCGCCCGCGTCACCGGTGCAGGCACGGACACCGTCATGGGCCGGGTGCAGCGCATCATCGAAGAGGCCAAATCCAGCGAGGCACCCATCATGAGCCTAGCCGAAGATTACGCCCGCTATTACACGCCGCTCATCCTCCTCATCGCTGCCAGCGTCTTCTTTTTCACCCAGGACATGGAGCGTGCCATCGCCGTGCTTGTCGTCAGCATTCCCTGTGCCTTCGTGCTCGCCAGCCCCAGCGCCATGGTCTCCGCCATCGCCGCCGGATCACGCATGGGCCTGCTCGTCAAAAGCACCCGCCATCTCGAAAACGCACGCCTCGTGGACACCGTCGTCTTCGACAAGACCGGCACCCTTACCGAAGGCCGCCTCGAGCTCGATGACACGCTCTTGCATGAGGCGCAGCTCTCGTCCGATGAGGCACTCGCCCTCGCCGCAGCCCTCGAAAGCCGCTCCAATCATCCTGTGGCTCGTGCCATCGCCCTCGCCGGTAAAGCCCTCACCTTGCCGGAAGTCGCCGATCTCCTTGAGCATCCCGGCCTCGGTCTCGAAGGCACCGTGAACGGCAAACAAGTCCAGATTGGCCGCCTCTCCTGGCTGCGCAGCCAGGGCGTGGAAATCTCGCTCGATCCTTCCCAGCACACTCGCCACAGCCTCGTCCTTCTCTGCGTCGATGGCCGCCACGCCGCCACCTTCCTCCTCGCGGACCGCATCCGCGCTGAGGCCGGCGAGACGCTCCATCGCCTGCGCCGTCTCGGCATCACGGACTTTGTCATGCTCACCGGAGATCGCACCGAAGTCGCCCGGCACATCGCCGCTAGCATCGGTATCACGGATTTCCAGGCCGAATGCCTTCCGCAGGACAAAGTCGCCCGCATCCGCGCCCTCAAACAACAAGGCAGGCGAGTCCTCGTCATCGGTGATGGCCTCAACGACGCCCCCGCGCTCGCTGAAGGGGATCTCGGCGTCGCCATGGGCGCACTCGGCAATGACATCACCGTCCACACTTCCGATGTCGCCCTCATGTCCGGCGATCTGCGCCGCCTAGCTGATCTGCTCGTGCTCTCTGCCCGCACGGTCGGCATCATCAATCAAAACCTACTCTGCGGCTTCCTCTTCATCATCCTCGCCATCACCGCCTCCAGCCTCGGCCTGGTGAATCCCGTGCTGGCCGCCTTCCTGCATGAGTTCAGCGCCTTTTTCGTCATCTTTAACAGTGCCCGCCTGCTGCGCTTTGACGGCCACGAAGACGAAAAAACCGCCTATACGCCCGAAACTGACCTCCAGCCCGTTTTGGCATGAAAAACCGACTTTTGGCCCTTTTTGCGCTTACGCTGCTCATTGCGGCCACGGCTGCTTATTGGCCTCAAAAAGCCGTTTCGACGGCTCCAACAAGCCCTCAGCAGTCTGTCAACCAAGTCGCCACCTCGCCTGCCCAGCTCCGCCGCGATCTCAACCATCAGATGCGCCTGCCATCCGATGACGACAACGCCTTCTGGACATCCGCCATCGTGCCCGAGCCGGAAAAACCACGCATCCCCACCGCCGCCGCCATCCAGGGCACTCCCGCCGCGGCGGATGCCGCGCAAAAAACCGCCGCCCGCCTCCGCGAGATCGAATCCGCACCTGCCACGCCTGAGAACATACGGCTCTACAACCAGCAGGCCATCCTCTATTACGATCAAGACCCCGCTGCCGCCACGGACTGGCTCAACAGCACCCAGGGCTTCGAACACCTCGGCCCCGCGCTCGCCTCCATCGCCGCCAGCCTCGGAGAACGCGGCCATCTTGACGCCGCCCACGTCGTCATCGAAACCATCCCTGATCCCGATGCCCGCCGCGCCGCCGTCCTCGATCTCTACTCCCTCCGCGCCCGCAACGGCCAAGTCACCCGCGACGAACTTTCCCAAGCCGGCTGGGACACCGCAGACATCGAGCACATCTTCCAGAACAGGGGGGATTGAGGTGTGATTAGATCGCCGTCAGTTGCAGCGCGATCACATAAAACCCGCGCTCACCCGTGGCATCCACATACACGGTGAACTCCGCGTCATCATTGGCCGTGAGTGAGGTCTGGTTCGCCGCGCCTGTGGGCGTGCGTGAAAAGGGCTGCACCACCGGCGTGGCACCCAGCGTGGCCATGAAATGCACCTGGTAAGTGGCAAACGCCGTCGCTTGGAACGCTAAGCGCAGCCGTTTCACCCCGCCCGTTTGTGCATGCAGTTGAAAGCTGTTCACGTTCAGCCCCAGGCCAGGCACCGTGGCCTCGATAACTCCCGCGGTGGCGTCAAAAGTCGTCGCATACGCCTTCATGTCCTGGTCTGCAGGGCCACCGACCACCCGGCCTCGCGCGTCGAATGCCGAACCGTGGCACGGACACAGCATCACACCGAGGCCAGTCTCAAACTTGTCCACTGTGCAGCCCGCGTGCGTGCAGATGGAGTCCAGCGTGGCAAACTCTGTGCTCGAAACCCGGTTCACCGTCAGCGGATCATAAATCTGGCTGAACTGGAGCTGCACGCTGCCGCCCGTGTTTTGCAACGCCGGATAATCCGCCACACGCAGCCTCAGCCGAGCTGGTTTCACCGTCGAAGCCTCCGCCACCTCAGCCAGCATCATCGCCGCGCCCGAACTCGAAACCGCCGTGCCCAGCACAAAGCGTTTGATCCAGTCACGACGTGATAAAAACGGCTGCGGCGTGTCTTTCGGGCAGCTGAGGCATTGTGGCGGTCTCATGTGGTTGATGCTCTTTTCTTCCGCACTTCAGGTAAAAAAGCATGCGACGATATCGCCACGCCAGACAGCTAGGTGACGTAAAAGTCGCACCACAGCATTCGCCAACTCTCGGCCTCCCATTTCCCCTCTTTCAGTGAATGATCAGGGTCTAAAAGCTGAGGAAATGCCGCAACTGCGCAAACGCAGGCGCCGCACCAGTTCGTCGCGCAAACGCCGCAGGCGCATCATCGCCGTGTTTGTCCTGTTCGCCTTGCTTGCCGTGTCGACGTTTCTCTTCCAAGAACCGCTGAAGCGATTCTGGCTTGCCTCGAAAACCTCGGGGCAAGTGAGCGATGCCCGCCGCCTCATGGAACACGGAGAGTGGGAGCAGGCCGCGTCTTTGCTCTCCGAGGCGCTGCGCACCGCACCGGACGATGCGGAGGTGCTGCGAACCTTTGCCGAACTCCTCAAGCGTGCTGGGGCCAATCCCGCCGACCGTATCCAGCTCCTTCAACGTCTCGTCGATCGCGGACTGGCCACGACGGCCGACCTCGCTACCCTCGCTGATGCCCATCTGCGCCGGGGTGATCTCACGGCCGCTCGAAGTGTGCTCGAAACCCTGCCCGCCGAAACCCGCGAAAGCGCCGAAACCCTTCAGCTCGAAGCCATCATGCTCAAAAAGGAAGGGCGCGGCGCGGACGCCGAAGCCATGCTGCGCAGCGCCCTGGAGGCACAGGCCGCCCAGGACCCTGCCGCGCGTTTCAAGCTCGCTGTGCTCGATTTCAAACGGCCGCAGTTCGTCCCTCACCAGCACGGTGTGGAGGCCCTGTGGCAGTATGCCCGCGACGGCGGTGCTCACACCGATGACGCCATCCGGCTGCTCTCCGCGCTGCCTGATCTCTCCGCGGCATCCGCCGAGGAGCTGCTCCAACTCGCCACGAACCGGCCCGATAGCGTGCGCCACGCTGCCCTCAAACCGCTGCTGCGCCTGCAACCCGGTAAACGCGATCAATTCATTCAACAAGAGCACCAGCGAGCGGCCGCCGATGGAGAGTCAGGGCTGGTCTCCTTTGCACGCTGGCTCGCTCTCATTGGTGAACACGACCGCCTGGTGAAATACCTGCCCGATGAAGCGCTGATCAAGGCGCAAGATCTGCCTCCCGAGCTGTTGCGCACCAAATTGGCCGCGCTGGGCCGCGTCGAGCGATGGGAGGAAATCCGCCGGCTCATGACCCCGGCGGCGGAGAAGCACCTCGGCCAGGTGGATTATCATCTCTGGCTCGCACGCCTCCACGCCCTGGCTCCAGACAGCTATGAACGCTCCCGCCAGCATCTCAGCATTGCTATAAATGCCGCAGAGGGAGGCAAGGAGAGCACCACCGCGCTGGAAGCCGCCGCCGTGGCCGCGAAGATGCAGGACTGGCAGCTCGCTGCCTCCTTTTGCCAGTCCGCCGCACAAAAAGCCGCCACCACTCCCGCACGGGCGGCGCTGCTTGAGCGCGTTTTGCAGTTTCAACACGCGGCGGGCGATTGCATCGCTACCTCAACTACAGCCCGCGAGATCGCCGCCCTCACACCGGGTAACGAATCGAACACCTTTCGCGCCGATTACCTCTCCTTGCTCGCCGGCGAGTCGCTGGAAGTCATTGCTGCAAGCTGCCTCGCAGGAGGTTCGCAGCAGGACACCGCACGGGCAAACCTCATACGCGCCTTCAGTGCCTACCGGCTCGGCATGCCCCTAGAGCAGCAAAACCTCCTCAGCGTTCTTCCCGAGGCCCAAAACTGGCCTCCAGGCCCCCGCGCCGTGCTCGCCGCCCTGCTCGCCCGCAGCGGAGAAACTGCGCAAGCCTTCCAGCTCGCCGAACGGATCCAATCTGCGGCCATCTTGCCTGAGGAACGCAAGCTTCTCCAATTGGCTAGGTGAGCTAGGGCCGCCCAAAACCATGGGAACGGGTGTGAATGGACCTGAACGGTGAACTTTTGTTCCAATCACATCACTTGGTGGGCACAGCGACCCGTGGTGTCGGATGTTCCACATGCCCCGCGTCGCGTTGCTCGGTGCCACGCGTTTCGTTGTCGCCGAGGGTTTGGCGGGCGGTTTGGGCGTAGGTTTGGAGGCGCTGGACGATGTCGGGATGGGTGGCGGAGAGCTCGTGCTGCTCGGTGAGGTCGGTTTGGACATTGTAGAGGGCCAGTTTTTGCGGGGCGGGTTTTTTGGCGGCTTTGCCGAGGCCGGTTTTGCCGTCGAGCGGGAGGTAGAGCTTCCAATCGCCCTCTCGCACGGCTTGGAGCTGCGTGACGTTGTAGTAGTAGAAGCCGGTGCCGTCGTAGGGGGAGCGGGCATCTTTTTCATCGAAGAGCAGCGGGCGGATGTCGTGGCCGTCGATGGGTTTTTGCGGCTGTTTGGCCCCGATGATGGCGGCGATCGTGGGGAGGAGGTCCATCATGGTGCAAAGCTGGGTGCAGGTGGTGCCGGCGGGCACTTTGCCGGGCCAGCGGGCGATGCAGGGCATGCGTTGGCCGCCTTCGCTGGTGCTGTAGCCCATGCCTTGGTAGGGCGCGTTGCTGCCCTGCGGCGGGTTACGGTTCACAGCGCCGTTGTCGTTGGTCCAGATGACGAGGGTGTTGTCATCGAGGTGGTTGTCTTTGAGAGCCTTCAGGATCTCGCCAGCGGACCAGTCGAGTTCTTCAATCGAGTCGCCGTAGAGGCCGTTGGCGGATTTGCCGCGAAAGTCGGGGCCGGGATAGCAGGTCTGGCGGCTGCCGGGTCCGGCTTCGGGGAAGTAGAGCAAGAAGGGCTGCTCGCGATGCTCGCCGATGAATTTCACCGCGGCTTCGGTGAGGCGTTTGGTGAGCGTTTCGGCCTGCACGGGAGCGTCGATGACGGTTTCGTCCTGCATCAGTGGCAGAGGTGGCCAGTTTTTCTCGGGAAATTTGTCGTGGACCATGTCCTCGCTGTAAGGAATGCCGAGGAAGGTATCGAAGCCGTTGCGAGTGGGCAAAAAGTCCGGCTGATCGCCGAGGTGCCACTTGCCGAAGCAGGCGGTATCGTAGCCGTTTTGCTTCAAGAGCTCGGCCATCGTCTCCTCGCCCGGATGAATGCCCCGCGTGGCCACCGGCTGCAAAACCGCCGCGCCGATGGCGCTGATGTGGAGGCCGATGCGGCGCGGATAACAGCCGGTCATCAAAGCCGCGCGACTCGGTGTGCAGACGCCGCTGGCGGAGTAGAAGCTGGTGAACTTTCGCCCCTCCGCCGCCATGCGGTCGAGATTCGGCGTGCGGTGTTTCGTTTGCGGGTTGAAGCAGGCAATGTCGCCATTGCCGAGGTTGTCGCAGAGGATGACGACGATGTTAGGACGCGGCTCCGCCGCGAATGACGAAACCAGAGCCGAGCAAAGCGAGACAGCCAGCACCGCGAAGCGTGTGCTGCCCCGTAGGCGTGAGCGAAGCGAAGCAATGAGGAATGAGGAAAGGAGGCAGGCGAGAGTTCCGAGTTTCATGCAAGGAGGCAAAACGCGGCCCCGACTTGAAACTTGTGATCTGACTTGAAACGAATCCTCAATCAGGGCCTCGCAATCTCCAGGTCTTTGCAGATCTTGTTCACAAGGAAGTCATTGATCTCACGATGCCGTGGCAAGGCGGAGCTTTTTCGGGCTCGACGGTTCACATAGACGCTGTGATTGCCGCCTTCGCGCAGGAACTCGCAGCCGTGCTCGTGGAGATGCTTGAGCAGGTCGCGGAGTTTCACGCAGCGGCGAGGAGAAGGGTTTCACGAAACACCTCCTCGTTGCCGATCTCTTCTTCTGCGAGGATGCGGTTGGCCTCCATCACAAGCTCAATCGCCTCACGGAGGTTGGCACGGGTTTCTTCAAGCGTGGCACCTTGGGTGTTGGCTCCGGGCAGTTCCTCGACGAAGCCGATGTAGCCTTCGGGCACTTTTTTGAAGACCTGAGTGAGTTTCATGGCTCTAGCTTAGCAAATGCCGAGCGCCTTAGCCACCACGACATCCGCGGTCGGAAGCTGGATGGCTTCGAGCGGCGGGCTGTAGATGGCGGGGGCATCGAGGCTGCAGACGCGCTGCACGGGGGCGTCGAGTTCGTCGAAAATGCGCTCCTGGATCATGTAGGCGATCTGGGCACCGATGCCGCAGTAGGGCTTGTTTTCTTCGACGTAGATGGCGCGGTGGGTTTTCGCGACGGATTCGAGAATGGTGTCCTCGTCGAGCGGGCGAATGGTGCGCAGATCGACGACTTCGGCGTTGATGCCGTGCTCTTCTTCGAGGATGCGGGCGGCTTCGAGGCAGGTGATGACAGCTTTGCCGTGGGCGATGAGGCTGATATCGGTGCCCACGCGTTTCACATCGGCGAGGCCGAGGGGGATGAAGAGGTCGCCGCCGGGGATTTCGTCGTTTGAGGGCACGTCCCACTCTTCGCCGTAGAGCTTGGTGCTCTCCATGAACATTACCGGGTCATTGTCACGGATGGCGGCCTTCATGAGGCCCTTGGCGTCGTAGGCGTTGCTGGGGCACACGCACTTCATGCCGGGGAAGTTCGCCATGATGTTTTCCGGCGTGTGGGAATGGGTCGCGCCCACGCTGGTGCCGCCATTGGCCGGGCCGCGGATGACGATCGGGCAGTTGATCTTGCCGCCGGACATGTAGCGGACCATCGCGCCGTTGTTCACGATCTGGTCCCAGGCCACGGTGTAAAAGCTCCAAAACATCAGTTCCATCACCGGACGCACGCCGAGCATGCTGGCACCGATGCCCATGCCGATGAAGCCGGCCTCGCTGATGGGGGTGTCCACGAGGCGTTTGTCGCCCCATTTGTCCCACAGGCCTTGGGTCACTTTGTAGGCCCCGTTATATTGGGCGACTTCCTCCCCCATTACCACGACCATGGGGTCGCGGGCGATTTCTTCGTCGAGGGCTTCACGGATGGCGTCGCGGTAGGTGATTCGGCGGGGCATGGCAGATTTTGAGGGGCAGTTAGTCGGAGAGACCGGGGGCGGTGTCAAGCCGGGCGGCATAGGCGCTTTGATGAGGCGAGCAGAGCCAAAGGTGTGCCCGTTTTGGTCCGGAAAACGCTACTTCCTAACAAAAACTAAGATTTTTGAGAAATCATGATTGACGGAAGGCGTAATGTTTTGTTGAACAAGATCGGGACCTCGTCCTGCGCCGCTTCTTCTGCTGTTCCCAGCCACATTTTCCTCCAAAAAGTCCGCGCAGACACTGTGATTCTCACTTAGACTACTTGCCCCCTGCATCTGGCAGGAGGGCAAAGACTTAGACCTTTGCACCGTTAAACAGAAAGAATGCTCAACATGGAACTCGATGGAGGAATCAAGATCTACCTGCGAGAGATCGGCAAGACTGACTTGCTGACTCCCGAACAGGAGGTCGAACTCGCTGAACGCATCAAGCGCGGCGACCCCGAGGCACGCTCCCACATGATCCGCGCCAACCTGCGCCTCGTGGTGAAGATCGCCCAAGATTACGCAAACTACGGCCTGCCCCTGCTGGACCTCATCTCCGAAGGTAACATCGGTCTGATGAAAGCCGTGGAACGCTTTGACCCCAACAAAGGGGGCAAGCTCTCGACCTACGCCGCCTGGTGGATCAAACAATCCATCAAGCGTGCTCTCGCCAACCAGTCCAAGACCATCCGCCTTCCTGTCCACATGGTGGACAAGATCAGCAAGATGCGCCGCGTGGCCATGGCCATGTCCGAAGAACTCGGCCGCGAGCCCACCGACGACGAATTGTCCGAGGAAATTGGTATCGACCGTGCCAAGCTCAGCCAGCTCAAGGTTGCCTCCATGCGTCCGGCGTCTCTCGACGCTCCGATTAGTGAGGACGACAGCACCGAGTTCGGCGAAATCGTGGGCGATGAAAACGCGCTCACGCCTTTCGAGCTGCTCTCGCACAAGAACATGCACGGCCAGCTCGACGGCCTGCTCACCGTGCTCGACGCCCGCGAACTGAAGATCATCGAGGCCCGCTTTGGCCTTTCCGGCCAGAAGCCCCGCACGTTGGAAGAAGTCGGCCAGGAATTCGGCGTCACCCGCGAGCGTATTCGCCAGCTTCAAAACATCGCGCTTCGCAAGCTGCGCCGTGCCCTTCAGAAGAAGGAAGACCCGATTCCGAAGGCCCTCCGAAACGCCGGCGGCAAAAAGAAGCGCGGCAAGAAGAAGGAGCAGGAGGAAGTCGAAGTGGAAGCCGAAGCCGAAGCCGAGGAAGATCTCGGCGGTGAAGATTGATACTCTGACCATCTGGCCGTCCAGAAGCCATGAGCACGCATTACGAAAGCTTGCATGTGACTGAGGACGCGCCGGACGAGGTCATCCGTGCCTCGTATCGGGTGCTTTGTCTCAAACATCATCCGGACACGGCGGGTGACAGGCCTCACTCGCTTCGGAAAATGCAGCTTATCAATGACGCCTACGCCACGCTCTCGGATACGGTCCGGCGGAGTGTTTACGATGCGGAACTGCGCCGCATGCGAAACCCATCATCAGCACCTCCGCGGACCGCTCCTGTTCACATTCCGGCGGCACGTCGTCGGAGACATGACCGCCTATTCTCGACGCCGTTTTGGCTGCGCAACATCCTCAGTTGGCTGTGTGACGCACGCGTCGTGCTGCCTGTCGTCTCGATCATTTGGCTGGTGGTCTATTGGGTCGTTTCACAGAAACAATAGGCCGTTGCGCAGCCTACGGCGTCCCTCTAAGCTCGTCGCCCATGAAGACGCGCCTTCTTTTGGTCCTCGGCATGGCTTTCGGTTTCGTTCACGCGCGTGAATGGAAAAGCGCCGATGGCAGCAAAACGATCGATGCCACTTTCGTCGCGGTGAAGGGAGACAAGCTCGCGCTCAGCGTGGCAGGTAAAAATGCCGTGTTTCCGCTCAGCTCCTTTGCGGCGGAAGATCAGCAGTTTGCGAAAAACGCCCAAGTCATCGCCGAAACGGCCGCGAAGCTCGGGCCGCAGTCCTTTGAGTTTGCTCATCCGGTAGAAGATGGCCGCGGGTGGATCTGCCGAATGGCTTTGAAGAGCGATCCGAAGGCCGGCGGGCCTAAGCTCTTCACTGGCGAGGCTTTCTTCCTCGTCACGAGGGATGCTTTCGCGCATCAAAAAGGTCAGCGGATCGAGAATCAGATTCTCTTCGGGGCGGGGGGCCGCACCTACCATCCGATCGTGGGTGATCCCGCCATGGTGCGAGCCTTTTCGCTGGAGGCGGAGCATGCCACGCAGGTGTGGTTGGATGTCATGGCGGCCAGCGGAGGGGATATCGCTAAACAAGCTCCGAAGGTGCTTGAGCCGGATGTGGAAATCGCCACGCGGCATGGTTTCGGCATCGTCATCGGCAAAGGCGGCCTCGTGGCCATCGATCCCGAGATTGTCAAAAAGGGCTTCAAGAGCCTGGTCATCCACCACGATGGCAAAGACTACCCCGCGACGCTTTTTTCACCGAAGGACAAAGAAGGAACCGACCTTAAAACACCCGATGTGCAGCTGGTGACCTGTGCCATACCGCTTGAGCCAGCCCGCATCGGCACGAAAAAGATAAGCGAGGTGGGGCGAAACGTCTTCGCCATCGGTTATGAGCTCAACACCGGCAAAAAAGGCTTCTCCAGCAAGCCCACCGTCACGCGAGGCATCGTGAGCCGTTTCGGATCGAACGGGAGTTTTCAGCACGATGCCCGGCTTTCGCCCGAAAACCCCGGTGGCTACCTTGTGGGCGAAAAAGGCGATGTGTTTGGCTTTTTCTTCCAAACGCAGACCTCGGGCGGCAGCGGAAGTAAGAGCAGCTCCGATGACAAACCTGCCGTGGAAGGTCTCGGCTCCTGCGTGAGCACGCAGGCCATTTCAAAGCTTCTCGAAAAGATTCCCGGACAAAGTGAACTCAGGACCAGTGTCACCACCGAGGATATGGAGGCGAATGGCAAAGCCCTTCTCGCCTCCAGCGTGCTCGTAGTGGCGACCTTTGAGATCAACAAACCACGCAAAATCACCCCACCGAAGGTCGCCGCGCCTGCGGCCAA
>JBJONJ010000285.1:0-8473 GCA_046051905.1 Verrucomicrobiota bacterium | reverse complement strand
TCGTGAGGTCCATCAGCTCCGGCGCGGAGGTTTGCAGACGATAGGCCATCTCGTAGTTCGCGATGCGCGTGGCCGTCTCGCCATCGCCGTCGAGCTTGAGGCGGCGATGATTGAGCGAGTTAATGAGATCAATCGTGTCCTTTTGCGTGCCGGGCGTGATGCCCTCGGGCGTGCTGACATTCAAAATGGGATCGCCCGTGTTGCGGAAGCGCGTGCCGGAATACACGCTCGGCAAAAAGCCGCTGCTCCAGCAGGCCGCGCCGCCGCTGATGCCGCTGCCGGTGCTCATCACGACAAAGCTCGGCAAATCACGTGTCTCCGCGCCGAGGCCATACGTCACCCACGAGCCCATGCTCGGCCGTCCGGGCTGAGAGAAGCCCGTGTTCATGAAAATCTGCGCTGGAGCGTGGTTGAACTGCGTCGTGCGGCAGGATTTCACGATGGCGATGTCGTCCACCACCGTCGCCAAATGCGGCAGCACTTCCGAAAGCTCCGCACCGCACTGACCATGCTTCGCAAACTTAAAGCGCGGGCCCAAAACCGCCGCATCGGGCCGGATGAAAGCATAACGCTGCCCACCGATCACCGAAGGCGGCAGCGGCTTGCCTTCATACTTCGTCAGCATCGGCTTGTGATCGAACAGCTCGAGCTGCGACGGCGCACCCGCCATGAACATGTGAATGACCGCCTTCGCCTTCGGCTGAAAATGCGAGGAAGCGGCCACATTCGGACTCTTCGCCGCTCCATAAGCCGATTTCGCCAGCAACGAAGCCAGCGCGATCTTGCCCGTGCCGACGGCGCAATCGTTGAAGAAGTGTCTGCGGGTGATGTTGTCCCGGGATGAGGGATCAGGGATCAGGGATGAGAGATGTGCACGCATGAGTTGAACTAGGATTGGTGGTTTTCCTCCACACCGCGTGTGAAGACGACAAGCTTGGCGATGACTGTGTTGATGCGACCCGCGAGGTTCTGAAAAAGATCCTGATTGGTCAGAGAACCTGTCTCCCACAATGTATTGAGGTGGTCTTCAGTTTCTCTCGCTGAACCCAACGAATAGGTGAGGTGGCGGACAAACTCCATTTTGTAGCGCCTCTTGCCATAACCCTCGACAATGTTTGAGCGGATGGATTTTGCTGACCGCCGAATCTGCGAACCTTCTTCATACATTTCGAATTTGGGCAACTCCGTCAGTGTCATGCGATGCACATCGATCGACAGCAAGCGAGCCATCTGCCAAACTTCGAGGTCTTTGTAGTCCATAATGATGTGTATTGGAGGGTTTGATCCCTTATCCCTCATCTCTCATCCCTGATCGCTACGGGTGTGTGATCGCTTCATCAAGATTCAGCACGGCGCGGCACACCGCCGTCCACAGCACTTCGCCGTCGAGTTTTTGGGCGCGTTGCTTTTGAAGGAAGGTTTTGAGCATGGTCAGCTCATCGGCCGCAGGTGGGCGGGTGAGGCAGCGGCGGAAGGTGTTGGTAAGGCGGGTGTCGTCGTCGGGGGAGGCGGCGATGACGGCTTTGGCCATGGCTTGGGCGGCTTCCATAAACATCTGGTCATTGAGCAGCGTGAGGGCTTGCAGCGGGCTGTTGGAGACATCGCGACGGGCGAGGCAGGCCTCGCCAGTCGGCGCGTCGAAGGTGGTGGCCATGGCGAAGGGCGCGGTGCGCTTCGTGAAGGTGTAAAGGCTGCGGCGGTAGCGGTCCTCGCCCTCGCTGGTCTTCCACTCAAATTTGCCGTAGGTGCCCTCGGAGGTGATGCTGGCAGGCTGCGGCGGATACACGCCGGGACCGCCCATTTTTGGCGAGAGAACGCCCGCGGCTTTCAGCGCGGAGTCGCGGATGATTTCGGCATCGAGGCGGAAGCGTGCGCCGCGACCGAGCAGGATGTTTTCGGGATCTGCTTGTAGTTCGGGCTTTAGCCCGTCTGAACGGCCTGAAGGCCGAACTACCAACGAGCTGGCTTGCTTATACGTCGCACTCATCACGATGAGCTTGTGCAGCTTCTTCATGCTCCAGCCGTCTTTGACGAACTGCACGGCGAGCCAGTCGAGGAGCTCGGGATGGCTGGGAGCCTCGCTTTGATAGCCAAAATCCTCCAACGACTTCACTAGGCCACGACCAAAGAAGGCCTGCCACTGACGGTTCACCGTCACGCGGGCCGTGAGCGGGTTTTCGGGGGCGAAAAGCCACTTCGCGAAGGTGAGTCGGTTCGCGGGAGCATCTTTCGGCAAGGAAGGCAGGAAGGCGGGCACGGCGGGCGGCACAGTTTCCTTCGGCTGGAGGTATTCGCCGCGATGGTAGCGGTTCGTGGGACGCGGATTGGAGGCGGGGCGTTCCTTCAATGCCAGCGTGGCTTGCCCACGCGGCATCTGGCGACGTGCCGCAAGCAAGGGCGCGGCGGCTTGTTTCATCTCCGGCGCGGTGACGAGGAACTCGCGCATCAAGGCCTCGCGCTTCGTTTGATCGCTGGTGGCGAGGGCATTCTCGACTTCAAACGGATGGCCGGTGGCTTCGGCGTGATCGCTGGTGGTCACGGAGAGGCGGAAATGGCCGAGCGGGCAGGCGAAATGCTTCTCGAAGAGCATCTTCAAATCGAATCCGTTCGTCAGATCGATGGGTTTCTCGAAATGAAACACGGCGGCGTGGCTTTGACCGTAACCACCGAGCACCTGCCAGCCGCTGGACATCTCGGCGTCGAGCGTGGCCATGGCGTTGTTGGTCTTCTTCGCGGCGGCTTTGCGGGCGGCTTTCTTCGTCGGCTTCGCGGCTGCGGCAGCGTCGTTGATTTTGTCTTCCTCTTCTTCGTTGGTGGCCTCGGCGCGGGCGATGGGCACTCGCTGGCCGTTTTGGAAAGCCTGCATTTCGCTGAGGAAGAAGCCGCCGAGCGGGCCTTCGTAGTTGGTGAGGCCGGGGCCGTCATTCGGCAGGCTGGGGTGGCTGGCGACTTCGAGTTTGATGGCGGTGACGCCTTGGATCGGCGCTTTGAAGCTCAAATCATAGACATCGCTCTTGGAGATGTCGCCGCTGCCGAGGATGAAGCCATCGCTCTGCTGCTCGAGATGCGGCATGGTGGTCTTCATGGCGGTGGGGCGGATGATCTGCCAGTTGGAGGCCCGTTTCGACTCACCCTCGATCCATCCGGCAAAACGGCTCTGCATCGCCGCCTCGTCTCCAGGGAACTTTTTCGGCAAATCGGCCTCCAGCTTCGCGATGCGCTCGGCGTGGGCTTTTTGCTGCTTTTCGATGTCCGGCGTGGGGATGTTGTAGGTCGGTTCGTCGGCGTTGTTGAGCAGCGCCATGACGCTGTAGTAGTCGGTGTGGAGGATGGGATCGTATTTGTGTGTGTGGCACTGGCAGCAGTTCAGCGTGAGGCCCATCCACGCGGTGCCGGTGACGCCGACGCGGTCCACCATGGCGTAAAAGCGGTATTCGTTCGGGTCGATGCCGCCTTCTTCGTTCAGCATCGTGTTTCGATGAAAGCCGGTGGCGATGACGTCCTCCGGCGTGGCGTTGGGGAGCATGTCTCCGGCGAGCTGCTTGATGCTGAATTGGTCGAAAGGCATGTCCGCGTTGAGCGCCTTCACCACCCAATCGCGGTAAGGCCAGATCTGGCGGGGGCGGTCTTTCTCGAAGCCGTTCGTGTCCGCGTAGCGGGCAAGGTCGAGCCAGCGGCGTGCCCAGCGTTCGCCGTATTGGGGGGAGGCGAGGAGGGAATCGACGAGCTTCTCGTAGGCTTGACCGGATTGACCTGATTGACTGGATTGAGTTTGGACGAAGGCATCGGCTTCGGCGGGAGTGGGGGGGAGGCCGGTGAGGTCGAGATAGACGCGGCGGACGAGCGTGTAGGCATCGGCTTCGGGGGAAGGTTTGAGGCCTTCTTTGTCGAGGCTTTCGCGGATGAAGTGATCGATGCTGGCCTTCGGATCCTTGGAAGGCTGAGGCGGTGAGTAGGCCCAATGCGCTTCGTATTTGGCACCTTCGGCGATCCATTGCTTCAAAATGCTCTTCTCCTTGTCGGAGAGCACCTTCTTCGTGTGCGGAGGCGGCATGACCTCGTCTTCATCGGTGGAGAGGATGCGTTTCACGACCTCGCTGGCATCCGGCCTGCCGGGGACGATGGCGATCTCGCCGGATTTGCCTTTACCATGGGCGGATCCGGGCAAATCGAGACGCAGCTTGCCTTTGCGACCGTGGTCGTCCATGCCGTGGCAGGTAAAACACTGCTGCGCGAGCACCGGGCGCACATCGCGATTGAAATCGAGGGCGCTGGCCGTGCTGGCGAGGAAAAGAAGGAGGAAGGGGGGCTTCATCACGCCATGAAACGAAGCCCGCGGCCCGATTTGACCGCTTGTTGGGATGGAAAAAACCACCGCGACCTCAATCGAGGGTCTTTTTCGGCGGGGCGATGCCGATGGGGGCGGCTCCGGCAGCGGCTCTGCGAACGGGGGCAGGCTCGAGGCGCTGAATCTCGTAGGTGGTGAGGTTCACGGCGAGGTCGAGCCGGGCGAGGAAGTCCCAGGTGGCGGCGACGCCGACTTCATCGGCCACTTTGCGGGCCTCCAGATAGGCATCGAAGGCATCGGGCATGACTTGGAAGAGCACGACGCCGTTGGGATCGGCTTTCACGTCACGCAGGAGGCGGATGTAGGCGGAGTTGGGCTGCTTGAGGGCCTCGACGGTCTCGCCCCCGCCGCCTTTGGGTTTCAAGGCGAGGCGGATGTAGGCGAGCGTGGGCTGCGGATCGACCTCGAAGGTGTACGAGCCGGTGAGCAGCGGATTGGTGGCGGCACGCTGGAGCAACGCGGCAACGCGGGTGCCATCATAAACCGTGCGGGCCTTGCTGGCATCCTCGATGCCTTTGATCTTGGCGAGGTCTTTGACGAAGTAATCGAGCACGTCCTTGGGATTCGCCTTCACTTCGGCGGTCTTGGCACCCCAGGCAAAGGTGATCTTCCCGCCGGAGGTGGTGGCCTTGATGATCGGTGTGAGAGGATCGCGGGAGGGATCAAGCTTTACCCAGTCGGCGGTGCTGCCCTTGCTGGCGCTGACGATGGCAGCGGCGACGACCGGCATGGTGCTGCGGGTGGGGATGGAGATGTCCGCGATGGCTTCGAGGATCTGCCGGGTGGGCGTGATGCCGCCCTCGGCGAGGGTTTTGTAGGCCTCGGCGGTGTGCTCGATCTGCATGCGATTGACGAGCGGGGCGATTTCCGGCCAGGCCTTGGTGGCGTTGGCCCCGAGGATCTTTTCCATGAGCTTGGCAAAGATGGGATACTCCACCCGCTGATATTCGAGCTGGGATTTCACTTTCTCCATGCCGTCGAGGATGGGCTGCACAAACTTCGGCTGGTTGAAGGTGAGCACGCCCTGCTTGGCGACGAGCACACGAGTCTCGTTCGGCTTCTCGGGATAGGGACGCGGATTCGGCAGGCGGACGTATTTGGGAGGCGGCGGCTGGTAGACGGGCGTTTGATCGAGGAGGGCTTTCAAACGCTCGACCTCGGCCTGGAGCTTGTCGGTGGCGGCTTTTTGGGCTTCGCGTTCTTTTTTCCGGAGTTCGAGCTGCTTTTTATACTCGTCGAGGTCCATGGCCTTCATCTTCGATTCGAGATCGGAGACATCGACGGTCTTGAGGTCTTCGAGGATCTTCTTCAAATCCGTTTCGGCCTTCTTTTTCTGTTCTTCGAGCTGCTCGGGCGTGGGGAGCTTCGGCAGGCTTTTCGCGTTTTCGCGGATTTCAGCGAGTTCCTCCTTCGTAACGGGCGGGAGGTCCGAAAGCACGGTTTTGACCACATTCGACACGCTGAGACCGACCATGACGAGCACGATGATGAGCACGCCGACGACGTTCGTCATCGTGTCCATCAGAGCGACGAAGGGAAGCTCTTGTTCTTCGTGTTTACGTTTCGACATGCGAGCTGGAATTGGAGTGATGCCTGCTGATGGGGCGGAGAATGACGAATGGAGCGGGGAATGACGAATGAGGAATCCCGAATGACGAAAGAAGGTCGAAGCTCGAATGACGAAAAGCGTCCCCAACCTGCACTGGGCAGCAAGTTTGGGCATTCGGCATTGGGAGTTCTTTCGTCATTCGGATTTAGGAATTCGTCATTTCGCGGCCGCTTTCTTGGGTGCTTCGACTTTCGCGGGAGTAGCCGCAGGCGGCGGGGAGATTTTGCCGCGGAATTTGTCGAACATGGCGAGATCGAGCACGCCGCGGCCGGGGATGGGGAGCTTGCCGATGCGGACTTTGTAATCGTTGTCGGCACGGCCGGCGCCGTTGTTGAAGGATGCCTGGCCGTCGTCGCGGACGAGGAAGAGGACGAGGGCGTTGGGGATCTTGGCGACTTCGGTGAGGAAGTGATTGAAGACGACATCGGCGAGCACGACCTCGGCGGTGGAAGAAAGCGGGTAGTCGTCCTTGCCCCAGGCACTGAGGATTTTCAGGCGGCCAGCGGTGGCTTCGACGAAGAAGACCTTGGTATCGGCCGCCATGCCGCCACCGGATGGCTGGACGACGACGGGCGGCACTTTCTTGTCCTCGGGCACCTGGCGTTCTTTGAGTTCGGCGGCGAGCTTTTCGAGCGCGGCTTTGGATTCGACCTGCTGCTTTTTGAGACCGTCGAGTTCGAGCATGAGGTCGTCGAGCTCCTTCTGCATCTGCTGGGAGAGCTTCTGGTTGGTTTCGAGGATCTCCTTGGAGGTGGATTGGAGTTTGCGGAGCTTGATGAAGCGCTGCTGGCGCTCCTCGATCTGCTTTTTGAGCTCGTCGAGCGTGGCGATCTTCTCGTTGACGACGATCTCCTGCTTCTTGGTCTCGGTGATCTCCTTGCGCAGTCGCTTGGCCTCCTGGGCGTCCTCCACTTCCTCGACGGTGCGGCCTTCCGTCTGCTGCGTCATGGACACGCACATCACGACGATGATGAGCACCAGCACCCCGATGAGGGAGCACAGGATGTCCAGAAACGGAATCAGGAGGATTTCGTCTTTGGCAGCAGGTCTGCGTTTGGCCATAAGAGCGGGATGAGGCGGTTACTCCGAGCGGCTGAACCAGCCTTTTTTCTTCACCTGATGGATGAGGATTTGTTTTTCACCGAGCTGGGAAAGCACGCCATTGAGGCTCTGAATGCCGCTGGAGAGGGCGCGGATGTATTCGCTGGTCTTGTTGACGTTTTCCGTGACGGACTCGGTCATCTTTTCCCGCATGATCGTCAGGGCGGTGGCGAATTCGCGGTCCACGCGGGCCTGATGCTCGGTGGCACGGCGGTCGAGATTCGCGGCCTGCTCCATGAGGCGGGCG
Source organism: Verrucomicrobiota bacterium (assembly GCA_046051905.1). Lineage (GTDB taxonomy): Bacteria > Verrucomicrobiota > Verrucomicrobiia > Verrucomicrobiales > Verrucomicrobiaceae > Prosthecobacter. The sequence goes on along the minus strand of JBJONJ010000285.1, from coordinate 1,168 downwards.
GAGAGGGTGTTGAGGTCGATGAGGAATTCCTTCTGCGCATTGGCCACGGCTTTGACGAGCGTGTCCATGATGCCCTCGGTGCTGCCCCCGGCGATGCTGCCGCCGTCATTGAGGCGGGGGAGGAGCACCTCGTTGCAGAAGGCGTCGATGTCGTTGAGGCAATCGTCCTCGGCCTTCGTCATGGCATTGAGCGGGAAATTCAGCGCGAGGGCGAAGACGAGGCCGAGCAGCGTGGCATCGAAGGCGGTGCCGAGACCACCGGTGACGTTGCCGAGCGTGGCGGTGATCTGCTTGAGGTCGCTCATGCCGGCGAAGTTCATGCCGCTGATGGCGTGGGAGAGACCGATGACGGTGCCGATGAAGCCGAGAATCGGAATGGCCCAGAGGAAGGCTTTAAGCTGGGAGAAACTGCCGCCGATGCGCATGCCGTCGATGTCGCTCTGGCTGGAGAGCATGTTCGTGACGTCACCGGTGTTTTGTTTGACCTCGAAGAGCTCCAGCGCCTTGCGAATGCGGTTCACCATCATGCTGTCGCGCAGGCGGCGGGGCAGCTTGTAGAGATGGTCGATGAAGTGGGCGACATTGTCGCGGTTGATTTCAGACCCGAGCTCCCACGGCAGCACATCGAGCAGCAGCGCCCGGCGTTGATGGCGGAGTTTTTGGATCTTCAGGTAGATGATGGCCATCGACCACGTGAAGAAGAGCGTGTTCGTAAAGCTCACCGCCGCGTGCTTGTAAAAGAGCGAGGCGACGAACTGCATCGTGGTGAATTTCGCCGATGATGTGCCCTCCGGCGCCTGGAAGGGATACAGAATGCCCACCCACACGAGGAAGATCACAAAGCCGATGCCGAATGCGAGGAAGGGATTCGGATTGGTGGGATCGGCCTCCTCCCAGCCACCGCGGGCGTTGCGGTTTTGCTCCACAAGCAGCTCGTGATGCGTGGCGGGGGCATCCGCGGATTCGTCAGTGTGGGAATGCTGCGGCTCCGCGGCGCTGGGCGCGGGCAGACCCGATGGAGAGGGCAATCCGCTCGGTGCGGGCAATCCACCCGCCGGGGCGGCCTCGCCGGGGATTTGCAGCTTCGAATTGCAGCCGGGGCAGCGCACGATCTTGCCGGCCATTTCGGGCTCGACCTTGAGCTGCATTTCACAAGTGGGGCATTTGA
>JBJONJ010000284.1:0-12197 GCA_046051905.1 Verrucomicrobiota bacterium | reverse complement strand
GACGGCGAATCTGGCGAGGAACTCTACGATTTGAACCAAGACCCCGAAGAGCTCAAAAACCTCATCAAAGACGCGTCACACGCTGACCACGCTCGAAGGCTTCGCGAAGCGATGAAATCCGAGCTGCAACGAGCCGAGGCCCCCTTTGCCGCCTCGCTGAGGTAGGAGGCTCACGCCAATAGCGTGCAGGCTTTCTAGCCTGTACACTGTTGGCAGGCAGGAAAGCCTGCCCCACACTACAAGACTGCCGCTCTTTTCTCTTCCAGCGCCTTCTTCACCTCATCCAGCGGCAGGCAATTGATGACGTCTTCGCGGCGCAGCCAGCCTTTGCGGGCTACTTTGATGCCGTAGATCAAGGCCTGGAGGCCCTCTGTGCTGTGGGCGTCGGGGTTGATGCTGCATTTCACGCCCTTGTCGCGGGCCATGCGCCACCAGCGCCAGTCCATGTCGAGGCGCCAGCCGCTGCAGTTCAGCTCAATGATGGTGCCGGTGGCCGCGGCGGCCTCGATGATGGCGGGGATGTCCACCGCGTAGGCGGGGCGCTGGAGCAGCAGGCGGCCGGTGAGATGGCCGAGCATGGTGATGTGCGGATTTTCGATGGCGCGGATGATGCGCTTCGTCATCTCGGCCTCCGGGAGGTTGAAGACGTTGTGCACGCTCGCCACGGCGTAGTCGAGCTGGGACAAAATCTCGTCGGAGAAGTCGAGCGAGCCGTCTTTGAGGATGTCCACCTCACAGCCGGCGAAAAGATGCAGGCCATCGAGCTCGGCATTCAGCTCGCGAATCTCGACGATCTGCGCCAGCAGACGCTTTTCATCGAGGCCGTTCGCTTGGAAGGACGATTTGCTGTGGTCGGAGATGCCGAGGTATTGCAGGCCGAGATCATCCGCGGCTTCCGCCATCTGGCGAAGGGTGGCGCGGCCATCGCTGGCGGTGGTGTGGTTGTGAAAGGTGCCGCGCAGGTTTTCCAGCTCGATGAGCTTGGGCAGACGGCCATGCTCGGCGGCGTCGATCTCACCGGTGTTCTCGCGAAGCTCCGGCTCGATGAAGTCGAGGCCGAGGGTGCGGTAAAGATCCCGCTCGTCGTGAACCTCCGGTGCTTCCACGCCTTCCTTCACGAGGGTGAAGCCGTATTCGTTCAACGACAAGCCCTGCTGGAGCGCTCGGCCACGGATGGCGACGTTGTGCTCCTTGCTGCCGGTGAAATAAGCCAGCGCAAAGGGGAACTCCGCATTCGAGACCGCTCGCAGATCGCACTGAATGCCGTCTTTGACATGCACACTGGCCTTGGTGGGGCCTTGGGCGATCACATCGATCACCTCCGGCAGCTTCACGAAGGCCGCGATGACCTCCTCCGGCTTCTTCGTGGCCACGAGGAAGTCGAGATCATGCACCGTCTCCTTGCCGCGACGGAAACTGCCGCACACTTCCACGCGTGACGCGTCGGGATGGTCGCGGAGCGCCTCCAGCATGGCCTGCGCCAGTGGATAAACGTGGTCGAGCCGGAACTCCGAAGCGTGCTGCTCGTGGAAGGCGATGCTTTCGAGGATCTTCTTCACCGTCTTCTCACCAAAGCCCGACAGCGCCGCCGCCGTGCCGTCCTCGCAGACGCGTTTGAGATCGGCCACGCTGCCCACGCCGAGCTGACCATACAGCGCGGCCACTTTTTTCGGCCCCAGGCCCTGGATGTCGAACAGCTCAAACAGCGTGTCCGGGAACTCGGCCCTCAATTTCTCGTAAAACTCCAGCCGCCCGGTGGTGGCCATTTCGTGGAGTTTATCGCGCAACGCCTCGCCGAGGCCTTTGATACCGGCGAGCTGCTTTTCCGCCGCCAGCTTCATGATGTCGCCGCTGTAACTTTCCACGATTTCTGCGCCGGAGCGGTAAGCGCGGGTCTTGAAAGGGTTCTCCCCCTTCAATTCGAGAAGGGTGGCGATGCGTTCAAAGATGGTGGCGGCGTCCTCACGGGTCATGCACGGGACATGGCGCGGAAATGCGGACGCTCAAGAAGGTAGATTCGAGTGTCACTCGAATCTCCGGGGCTTCGATTGCCAATCGAAGCTACTGCCCCGGCAGGAAGCCGAACATCGAATATCGAACAAGGATTGCAGAATGATGAAGGCAGACGCTTCGCGGCTTTGCTGTCACTTCGATATTCGGAGTTCCTTGTTCATCATTCGATATTCGTTTGGAAAAGCCTCACCGTCCCGGCGGATCGACTTCCTTCACGGTGGCGCCGTGGGTGTCGCTGAGCACCAGCACGGCGAGTTTAGACACGTTCTTCAGTTCCGCAGGCTTCAGCATCGGGTAGTCGAGGCCGTTGGCGGGCATGTCGATGCCGGGAGGCGGTGGCGTGGCGTTTTCGGGCGCATTCAGGCTCGCATAGTCAAAGCGGCCGCGGAGGTCGGTGTAGCCGTCTTTGAAGAAGCGGACGGTGCCGTTGTTCAGTTTCGCATAGACTTTCACGTAGGCCTTCGGCAGCGGTTTGTCGGTGGTGAGGTCTCGCGTTTCGAGTCGGCCGTAGTTTTCGGTGAGGGCGAGCTTGAGCGTGTTCGCGTGGTAGGCCTGCGTCTGGCGTTTTCCGGCGCCGATGACCTCCACGAGCACGTTCGCCTTGGCGAATTCGCCCGGCAGCGGCACGTCGAGTTTCGTGGCGTCCTTCGGCAGAGCCTGCGTGGCGGTTTTGTTCGGCTTGATGATGCTGAATCGGCTCGCGTCCTGGCTGACGAAGGGATTGCTGCTGAAGCTGAACTCGGGGTCCATGAGGTAGTAGTTCAGCGTGACCTCGGAGAGGTTTTTCCAGTTAAGCGAGATAGTCTGTTTTTCGACCTTGAAGTCAAAACCGGGCTCGGTGGCCGCCAAAACGCCCTGTTGGGCTTCGCGGTCGGGTTGGGCGGGTTTTTCGGGCTTCGTGGCTTTGCCATCTACTTCATCCGCCTGGGTGAGTACATCCTTGAAGAGCGTTTTCCAGCGTGGGGGGAGATCGGTCGGGTCAGTCTGATCGGACCGATCATTCCCAGCGAGCCTCCGGCTCGCGATGCCACGCGCTGCGGCCACATCTCCCTCATAAAAGGCCGCGTAGCACTGGAAGTAGTCGTGCTGGAGGCGTGTGGGCAGTTTGGTGGCATCCACGGCCTTGAAGCGTGCCAGCGCTTCTTCCACGCGGTCGTGGAGGAAGAGGTAATAAACCACGCTCATGCTGTCCATGGCATCGAGCTGCGGCTTGTGCGCCAGCGCGGTGAGGAGCTGCGTGTATTGCTGGAGCACCGCCGGATTCGCGATGCGCCACTCGCTGCCGAGTCGATGGGCGCGTTGATTGACGAGCGGCGAGTATTCGAGGTGCTCGTAACTGCGCAGCTCGATGGGTTCGATGGTGAGCAGCGTGCTGGCGAAGTAGGGGCCGTAGCCGTCCTGCTCCTTCAAAAGCTGGCCGAGCATCGCGGCGTCGTTGTGGAGGAAGGCGTAGCTGAAGACGGCGTCGTCACCGATGTGATGCTGATTCATGAAGGCGACGAGCTTCTTGTAGAAATCGCCCTGCTTGCAGCGCCAAGCGACGCGTTCGAAGTCGAGTGCTTCGAGATTGCTCTGCTCCAAAAACGCGAACACCTCGGCCTCGGTGCCGTTTTGCGAGACGTAATCCCACGAGGCTTTGTCCACCTGCGTGAGTTTGGCGACGACGTTGAATTCCATCGGCTTCGCCGCCGCGCCGCCGACGTTCACGGGGAAGTGCGCGAACTTCACGCCCGCCTTCGCCGACACGACTGGGAAGTAGAAGTGATACTCGAAGGTCTGCGTCGTGTAAGGCTCCAGGCGCACCTGTTTGGAGTCGGTGGCCTTGCTGCCGAGGATGGGCAGAGCGCCCTGCGGGATTTGCAGCAGCACGGCAGCCTTCACGCGACTGCTCGTCGGGTTCGTGACGACGACATTCGCGCCGTAAGTCACGCCGGTGAGGAATTCGGCACTCACATACTTCTCGAACTTCTCATTCCCCTCCATCCGGTAGCGGTCGCCATGCCGGAAGAAGCTCTGCGAGACGAGGAGCTGACCCTGCGCGGTCTTGTCGCCGTCCACCGGCTTGATCTCCTTGTGAAAAAGGATGCACGGCCCGTCTGCGGTGAAGGTGAACTGGCCGTTCTCCGCCTTCGTCGTGTGCTTCGGTGCCTCAAACGGCAGATCGAGCACTGCCAGCGCCAGCATCATCTCCGTGAAGTTGCGATGCGCCTCCGCCACATTCGCCGAAACGAAGCCGCCCTTCGATCCCGCCGCCACCCAAGCGGCGTAATCCCGCCAGAATGCATTCACGGTGACGAGATCGGCGTCCTGCTCGGTGATGCGCAGCTTGTAGTAATTGTTCTCCGCCCATTCCTTCGTCGGCCCGAGGGAACGGAAGAAAACGCGCACTTCTTGGCGGGCGGCGGCAGCGGCTTCTTTGCCGAAGTAGCCGAGGGTGCCGCTGCCGCTGATGACCAAAGTTCCGGCGTTCACGTTAGTGGCACCGGTGTATGACAGCGCACCGCCTAACGTCGCTGTTTGGTTTAGGGCCGATGCCCGCTCTTCCTCCATGGGTGCATCTAATTGCTTCATTCTCCCCGATCGCACTACCGAGCTATCGTAATTGGCTCCTGGAGCGGCTCCAAAAGGATCAGCTGCGGGCATAGGTGAAGCTGGCGCGAGTGCTGCCGCTGCTGGAGCCATCGCGAGTGCAGGCATCGGTGGCGCATCTGCATCAGCTCTACGTTTCGCGTTGTTGAAACCTCCTTTGTCGTCATCGCCATAGCCACTTTGCAGCGCCCGGCCACTCAGTGCCGTTTCAAACTGGAAATCGGCCTCCTCGGGATTCTGCGGGATCATTTCCCAAAGCTCGCGGATATGCCGCGCGGCATTTGGAGCTTCGTTTTGGAGGCGTGAGCCGAGCAGGATGCGCTCGACGATGTTCAGGTGGGCGTAGGCCCAGGGTTCGAGGTGTTTGGCGAGGTTTTGGCCGAGCAGATACTCGTCCATGAAGGTCTTGTCCTTCTTGTGGGCGAGGTAGGGCGCGATGACTTTGTCGAAGAAGGGCTTGTCCTTGCGTTGGAGGAAGAGGTTCAGCTCGTGGCAGGCGTATTTGCCGTATTGCGTGAGTTTTTCGTCGTCTTTGAGCTTCGGCCATTCCAGCACGAAGGCGAACTCGGCGAGATGAGGATTGAGGGTGTTCAGCAGGCTGTACACGCCGCCGAGGGTGTCGTAGGTCTCCAGTTCGCTGGTGAGGATGTCGGCGAGGGTCAGAGATTTGCCGGTGTCGAGCACGGTGATCTCTTTTTTCTGCGTGAAGGGCTTCGAGGGATCGAGATTCCGTGCGAGGCGCTGATCGGCGAATTTCGTGGGCATCTCCGGCAGCGTGAGCGTGCGCCATGAGGCGTTTTGCAGGTCCTCGGCGTAGATTTGGACGTGCTGGCGGTCGCCGAGCATTTTGCGCTCGATGCGCACGACGCCGTCTTTGTCGGGAATGAGGTTATAGATGACCGGGGCGGAGTTGGCGAGGAAATCGAGGTTCGTACCGCCTTGAGGGCCTGCCTGGGCTTTCATCTTTTTCGCGGGCATGGCTTTGGGGGCTTCGAGGGCTCCCGTGGCTCCGCCGCGAGTCATGGAGGCACCTTCACCGGCTTGGTTGCCAAGCGCATCGAGATCGGTGCTGCGAATCTCCCAGGGATTCAGCAGCAGGCCGGGGCGGGTGAGCATGTTGCCGGGGAAGAGTTTGCTGTATCGGCGTTCTAGGATGTAGCGGTATTCATCGCCGATCTCGCGTCCGGCGGAGTAAAGGTTCGGATTGTGTGCAGGCGTGCCGGAGGCCGCGCCGAAGCGGGTGAAGCCACCGAGTCCGTCGAAGAGGCTCTTGTCCGGCTCAAAACGCGATGCTGCGATGTGGACGCGGGCAAAGGGGCTGCTGTGGGCGAGTTTGACGGTGATGAAGTCTTTGTCGCTGCTGGCTTCGCTGATGTGCAGCGGCGAGTTGCCTTTGAGTTCGAGCTGGCGGTGCTTGCCGAGTACCCAACCGCCGATTTGGGTGCCTGCGGTGACTTTGATCGAGATGAGAGGCTCATCGTGGTATCGAAGTGAGTAGTCGCCTGGCTTGAGATCGCGGATCGTCATGAATCCGTTCTGTCCGCGCAAAGTAGGGTCGATGTTGCCGGTTCGATCCGCGATGAACGTGCCTGCCCGTGTTTCCAACAGTGAATACCCCAGCAAATCCATGCCACCGGAGACAGGGACCTGAACAAGCTCGCCCTCCACTGCATGAATCGTCGTGCTGAGCGTGCTGTCGGCGTCTTCGAGCGTCCAGGAGCTGCTCCGACCGTTGGGAGATTTGGCGGTGAGTTGTTCGATGCCTTCGAGTTTGCCGAGGACGATGCGGCCTTGGTCGTCAGTTTTGAGGGCGTGGGTCTGCACGCGGGTAAAGTCGCGGTGCTTGAAGGTGAAGACGATTTGCTGGTCGGCGACGGGTTCGCCGTTTTTGCCGAGAAGCTCGAACACACGCTGGTCGTCGAAGGCGCTGAGGTGGCCGTCGCTGGTGGCTTCGGTTTTGTCGATGCCGTTGAGGGTCCAGGTGTGGCTGGCGTTGAGATCGCGCTTTTCGCCGCCGTTGCTGAGGACTTCGACTTTGCCGCTGAGCGTCACGGCGAGACTGGCGAGGCGCTCGGGCACGCTGAGCGTGTGCGTGAGCACGCTGCCGGCGCTGAGTTTGAGGTCTTTGACCTCGCGAGTCGTCGAAATGCCGTCGTGGGTGGTGCTGGTGATGATCAGCTTCGGCTCGGTGAGCAATTCGGGCGCGAGATGCGTCTCGCCGAGCATCAAGGACGTGCGCACGGCCAGGGTTGCCTCGCGACGGGCGAGGAGTTGCTCGCGCTCGATGTGAAATTGGGCATCGAGGCGGTATTCCTCGGCGTGGTGGTTGAATTGCGTGAGCTTGGCGAAGGTGCCGGCGGCATCGCCGATGATGAGGTTCTTCGTGCCGGGCCGGTTCGTGAACGGAATGGCGATGCGGCCGAGTTTTTCATCGACGCTGAATTTGCGGCCCTCAAACCATGCGACGGCGTCTTTGACCGGCTGGTTCTTTTCATCGAGCACGAGGATCAAATCGCCTGCGGGGCCAGTTTGCTGCAAAACGTGCCACTGGCCGGTGCGGATGAGCGCACGGCTGCTGCGGCCGCCGCCGATGAATTCGATGACCCAGGCTCCGCGTTTGCCTTTGAGGTCCGGGAAGGCGAATTTTTGCCGTGTGCGGCCAAACGGGCCGCCTTCGAAGCTGTGCGTCTGCTCGCTGTTGGCGACGAGGCCGTCGAGATTGAGATCGGTGTTGAGCTGGCGCTGCTGCGTCTGGAAGAAATTGAGCGTGTTGAGCTCGAAAATCTTCACAATGAGCTTCGGCGTGTTTTTGACGATGACATCGAACGCGATGTCGTCGCCCGGCAGGAACTGCGGCGCGTTCGTGGCGGGGAATTCGATGTCCACGCGGTCTTTGAGCTGCTGAAACTCCGTGGGCGTGATGAGCGAGGCCCAGCGCTCGGCATTGCCGATGCCATTCGTGATGAGCGCCTCGGCGAGGATGGGCTTGAGCCAGGTGTCGTTCACATGCTCGATCCACGGCGCGAGGAGATCTCGCGGATTCGAGTCGGCTTTGGCGGCTGTGGCAAAGAGATGCAGGAAGTAGTCGCGGACGAGTTCTTCGTCGTTGTGGATGGGCGGCGAGCTGATGAGCGGATCGCTGAGGTCGGCGTCGAGGTCGCACCAGTCGGAGTTGTAGGTGCGGAGGAACTCCTCATTAATATAAGGCAGGCGACGCGGGAGCTTCAGGTAGGCGAGGAAGCGCTCGCGATCATAGACGCCCTTTTTGCGATCGTGATCGAGACGGAGGTAAAGGATGCGGGCCTTGAGGGTTTTGTGCGATGTGATGCCTCTCGCGAAGTCCCACACTCGGTCGAGCCAGGCCTCGCGCTCGGCTTCGTCGTATTCGAGGCTCACATCGGCGCTGGGGGCCAGTTTGCGCAGGTAAGTGTAAATGAAGCTCGTGCTCCTGCCGTGCTCGGCTTTCAGCTCATCGAGTTGCGAGATCAGAAGCTGCCGATGAATCGGCAAATCGCCAAAACCGATGCTTGGCTCGGCTTGGAAGTCCGCCTTGAGCGCGGCGACGAGATTCGGCACATCGGGCCGCTGGAGCTTTTGCAGCACCGCACGGCGTTGATCCGGCGTGAGCGGCACCTGATCGCGAATGAGCTCGGCGAGCGCGTCCTGCGAGAGGCTTTGGAGGCCGCGGTCGTTGTTCAAAGCATCGCGCAGGAAGCCCTCGCGGCTGATTTTGGCGGGATCAAGGCTCGTGGGCAGGTTCGGCTTCGCATCCGGCACCTGGCGCTGGTGATCGTGGCGGATGCCTAGGCGCTCGATGAGGTATTTCAGCGTGCCTTGCGGGTCTTTCTCGTATCCGAGGATGGCCTCGCGATTCAAAATGACGCGACGGGCCTCGTTTTCGTCCGGTGTGCGCTGCCGCCACTCGTTGAGGAGGTTGTTGAGCTTCGCGGAGTCGCGGACGTTTTGGTAATGGAGCGCGTGGAAGAAATAATACTCCTCCGAGCCGGGCACGAGCTCACCGAGGGCCTTTTCACGATCTGTGGCGAGGGCGAAGCGCTCGATGAAGCCGATTTCGTTTTCGGCGAGAGCCGCGAGCGGCAGGAGGAGGGCGAATAAAAGCGTTTTCATGGCTGGGGCTAGGATAGCAGGCCCGAGCATGACGGAGGAAGGGCGATTTTATTGTGGATGCCCCTGGAACAAAGAATTCACAGAGCGGGAAGCGTGTAAGTGCCCGCGCGGATGGCTTGGTCGTAGTTTTTGGGGCTGACGACCATGGGCGGGATCTCATACACAGCCTTTGGCTGGAAGGTGTTGTCCTGCGTTTTTTTGACGAGGATGCGCAGGGCGAGATCGACAAGGGGTGGGCGAGAGATGGTGGCGTCGATGTCGGTGTTGCGGAGGAGCTCAAGGCCTTCGTTCCGGCCGGGCAGACCACCAGTACCGATGATGAGCGTTTCCTCGCGGTTTTTGGCCAGGATAGCATGCGCGGAGGCAAAGCGGGCGATGGCATCGCTGTGACAGAAAATGACGTCGTATTGGCGCTGGACACGGCGCGCTTCCTCCATGCGGCGATGGACGCTGTCCGCTGTGGCCTCTGCCGGGGCGTCGTGCACAAGGATGACGCCGGGCTGTGCTTTGAGGGCGGTTTCGAAGGCGGTGGCGACACGTCCGGACCAGTCGGCGGCCTCGGTGCTGCGCAGTTGGACGATTCGGCCGCTGGGCTCAGCTTTGCCTTCGTCGGCTGCTTTTCGCTTCGTGGCGTCGAGGACGAGGCTAGCAGCGGCTTTGCCTACCGCCTCCGGTGAGGTGTGAACGAGCGTGACGGCATCGTTCACCTTTTCATCCAGGCTGATGACGGGTATGCCCGCCTGCGTGGCCTCAGCCACCGCGATGTCGAGGCCTGGGTCCGCGATGGGATCGAGAATGATGGCGGCAGGCTTGCGGGTGATGGCCTCCCGGAGCTGCTGCGCCTGGGTGCTTGCTTTTCCAACAGCATCCAGCGGGGTGATGAGGTAACCGCTTTCACGGCCAGCAAGAACGTTGAGCAGATTCTTTTGATAAGTCGGATAGGCGGAGGTTCCGAGGGACTGGAGAAACACCAACTCGCGGCGGTTCTCCTGCTGTTTTAAACCGAAGGTGCGCACAATCTCCTCTGGCGGCCGGAAGGTCATTCCTGCTGCACCTTGGTCCATTTTCTGCAACTGCTTGTTGTGCTGGGCAAAGGGATCATTGGCGTGCTCGTCAGGCGGTCCGCAGGAGGCGAGCAGCGCCACGAGGCTAGTGAGCAGGAGTGGTGAAAACGGAAAACGCATGGGTGGGGCGGAACAAGGAGCGCGGCAGCGCGGTATTTGCGTGAATTTTACCCTTTGTTTTGCCATGAATTAACAGGCGACACAAGAGCGCAAGACGGGCGGGACAAGGGAAGGAGTCTTCGCTTGCGGAATCAGGGTTTGGCTCCACACTCCGCGCCACTTTCGCCCGACCCTCCCTATGAGCATGAACAAGAAAACCGCCGTTGTGACCGGAGCCGCAGGCTTTCTGGGCTCGCACTTGACTGACCGCCTTCTTTCCGAGGGGTATCGCGTCATTGGTCTGGACAACCTCGTCACCGGCAATGTGAGGAATATCGAGCATCTGGCGGGCAACCCGGATTTCGACTTCATCAAACATGACGTGACGAAATTCATTTACCTCCCTGGAAAGGTGGACCTGATCTTCCATTTTGCCTCGCCTGCCTCACCGATCGATTACCTGCAAATTCCGATTCAGACGCTGAAGGTCAGCTCGCTGGGGACACACAATGCTCTTGGTCTCGCCAAGGAGAAGGGGGCCACCTTTTTGATTGCCTCGACGAGTGAGTGCTACGGCGATCCGCTGGAGCATCCGCAGAAGGAGACTTACTGGGGCAATGTGAACCCGATCGGTCCCCGCGGCTGCTACGATGAGGCGAAGCGCTTCGCCGAGGCGATGACGATGGCCTACCACCGCGCCCACGGCTTGGACACGAAGATTGTCCGCATCTTCAACACCTACGGCCCTCGCATGCGCCTGGAAGATGGACGGGTGGTGCCCGCCTTCATTGGCCAGGCTTTGCAAGGTCAGCCGCTGACGGTTTTCGGCAATGGCTCGCAGACTCGCAGCTTCTGCTTTGTCTCCGATTTGATCGACGGGATTTACCGCCTTTCCCAGAGCAATTACCACGAGCCTGTGAACATCGGGAATCCCGCCGAAATGACGATTTATCAATTCGCCGAGGCCATTTTGCGCATTACCGGCAGCAATCTACCGATCATCAACAAAGAATTGCCTCAGGACGATCCGAAAGTGCGTCAGCCGGACATCACGTTGGCCCGCAAACTCCTTGGTTGGGAGCCAAAAATCTCTTTCGAGGAGGGAATCGCTCAAACAGTGGCTTATTTTCGCGATTTTTTGAGAATCAAAGGTTGATGTGAAGGTGGCTTTGTTGATACAACATGAATTAATCTGAAACTCCGACCCCGATCATGAAGAGCCTTGTTTTTTCATCCCTTGCAGCGCTGGCATTTGGCACCTCCATTCTCGCCCAGGCCCCTGCCTCCACCCCGGCGGTGAAAGTGGACATCAAAAAAGTCAACCTATCCGAGCAAGGGACGCCGGATGTGCCAGCCGGCAACGTGACCCCCAAACGCTGGCGTCCGAAAAAGTGGATAGAGCTGGATGTGGAATTTGATATCAAGGTGCCGCAGGACGCGGGCGGGCGTAACGGAACCTACGGAGCTCTTCAACTCAATGTTTTCCTCGCGCTTCAGCACACCACTAAGGATGGTAAACGTGAGGTCATTCGAGGCACGCTAAATCTCAGCAACATACCAGCAGGCGAAACTTGCCATGCGCTGGCTTACGTGTCTCCAGCGAGCCTACGTGCCATCTTTCAAAAGGACAACTTCCTCGCCACCTCGGATGTGCAGGGCTGGGGCGTTGAATTTGTCGCCGACGGACAGCGAATCGCTGGGGACTCGAGCCTCGGCAAACAGCCATGGTGGGAAAAGGTTGAGAACTTTTCATTTATCGAGGGAGTGCTTCTCGCCAAGTCAGAGTCACCTTTCGCCCTTCTATTTGGCGACTACGATGTGGAGGCAAAGACCAAATAAAGACATCGACTCAAGAGGAAAGACTGAACCCCGACAGAATTCATCGCATGGCAGAACCAAAATCCATCGCCGTCATCAATTTAGGGTCGCAACGCATCAGCGGAGCGGTCTTTGGAAAGACTCCAGGAGGAGACCTCATTCTCAAGCGTCACGCGGTCATTGACATGGAGGGCGACCCAAGTGTTGACGTCAGCCGCATGCCTCAACTTAAGGTCGCTGTGGATGAGTTGGTGGGAAAACTGAAAATCAAGGGGCAGAAGGCATGGTACAGTGTTGCTGGCCACACGGTTTTCACGCGCTTTGTCAAGCTGCCTCCTGTGCGGGGCGACAAGTTGGATCAAATCGTCGAGTTTGAGGCCAAACAGAACGTGCCATTTCCCATCGACGAGGTGACTTGGGACTATGAAGTCGTCAGTGACGAGACCAGTATCGAGAAAGAGGTCGTCCTTGTGGCGATGAAATCAG
>JBJONJ010000283.1:0-12444 GCA_046051905.1 Verrucomicrobiota bacterium | reverse complement strand
AATGCCCGCAACTGGAGGTCTCTGAAGGAGAGTTATTCCCCGCCTGCTGGCTTTCCCACAGGGGGGACTGCCGCGGCGGCTGACGATAAGAGAAAGTATTATGATTATCAGGGGACTCCTGTGCCCGCCAACTCACCGAACATCTCGTTTGTGGCTTTAATCGACTATGATCAGCTCTGCTACCTGCCTGGTGATCCTGTGGACCAGAGCTATCTGGCAAGGTTGCGCATCCGTATCGCCAACACATCGAATGCCCAGTATCCTTTCCCAGTGCCGGCAAACGGCCTGTATTCGATTTTTTATCACCTTGTCAGCAAATCAAGCTAGGCCGTGCCAATGACCACGTCACACCAATCTCTTCTGCCGGCCATGAAGCGTCGGCTCATGTCCTCGGCATTCACGCTTGTTGAATTGATGGTCTCAGTCTCCATCCTTGTCATTCTGATGCTCGTGGTGGCCAATTTCGTGAACCTGGTGCAAAGAACCTGGGTCAGGACCAATTCAAACGTCTCCCAGTTTCGCGAGGCACGCCTAGCCTTTGACGCGATGACCAGAAACATCAGTCAGGCGACTCTCAACACTTACTGGCAGGCTGGTACGGTGGTGCTCAACCAAAACAACCTCGGCACCTTGTTTCAGGGAACTTCCTATCGCAGGCAGTCAGAGCTGCAGTTTTGTTGTGGGCCCACCGTGGGAGGAAACACGGCTTTGTTCAGCACGGGCGCAGCGGCGAATTTTCCTGGGCACGGCGTGTTTTTTCAAGCTCCGCTTGGCATTACCGGCTTGGTTGGGGCGGCTGGTGGCGGCACTGACACCGTGGCGGACACGCAAAACATGGTCAATCTGCTGTGCGGCCGCGGTTACTTCATTGCATGGGGCGATGACGCCAGCTTCCGCCCCGCATTTTTGAACGCGCGCAATGTCCCCAAGCGTTTTCGATTCCGTCTGATGGAGTTCAGTCCGACCGCGGAGAAGAACCCCATCTACAGCGATGCCTACCGGATCACCTACTCTCAAGACGGGCTGACTCCGACCAATTCCAAACTCTGGTTCCGACAAGCCACTGACAATTCGGGTGGCACCTCCGCGGCGATCACCCAGACCACCAAGTCTGAATCTGAAAATGCTTCAAATCGTGAGTTCACCCGTCCCATCGCTGAAAACATTCTTGCTCTGATCATTTCCCCTCGGTTGGCAAAGATCGGGCGCAATGAAGCGGACACGATCAAGATCTCGCGTGATTATAGCTATGATTCGACTGTCGTTGGTGCTGTTGGGTCCGGGGATGAGGACTTTGGACCGCAAGGAACACAGCATCTTCTGCCTCCGTTGCTGCAGGTGACTATGATTGCATTGGATGCGCGTGGAGGAGAGCGGCTGTCTTTTGACAGCCAGCTTCAGACGCAGGTGGTTTCCATGGTGAGCTCGAGGTTTAGCAATGTGGCCCAATACAATACCGACCTCCAGAACCTAGAGAATGACCTCGTCCAGAAGAAGCTGGCCTATCGTGTGTTCACCAGTGCCATCCCGCTTCGTCAGTCTCGCTGGAGCAAATGACCAGAGCCACAAAATCAACATACGTTTCCTTGTGCCATGAAGTCTTTTTCTTCTCGTCGATACTCAGTCAGGGCGGCTTTTACTCTGATTGAAACTCTGGTGGTGGTTTCGATCATCGTGCTCATTCTTGCCATCACGGGGCCTTCGTTGCTTGGCACCATGCAGGCCAGTAGGCTGACTTCCTCGGGGGATACGGTGCTTGGTCTGTTGGCAGAGGCGCAGCAGACTGCCATGGCTCAAAATGTCCCGGTTGAGGTGAGGTTTTTCAAATATCAGACGCCGACGGCCTCCTACGAGGCTTATCATTCCTTGCAGGCTTTCAAGGTCACCACCGATCCGACCGCTGCTGTGGGGCAGGTGCGTGAGCTATTGGTGCCAATTGGCACTCTGACTCGGCTTCCTGACTCCGTTGTGATTCCATTTGATAAAACCGTCGCACCCCTGCTCGATGGACAGGGCTTCCCCGATACGAAACCCAACAGTTCCACTACCTACTCAGGGGTCCAGAGTGCCAATTACAACGCCATTCGGTTCATGACGGACGGCACATGCCGAAAACTGATGCAAACGACCACGACTGGGGTTTCTGCCATGAGTTATCCGCCGTTGTCTTTGGCATTCCTGACGTTGAGTCCTGAGATCGGCCGGCAGGTGAATCAGGACAACCTCCCCAACAATTTCTACTGCATTCAAGTGGATCCATTTACCGGCAAGATGCGCACCTACCGGCCAGGCGACTATTGATGGAATATTTTTTCGCGTGACATCAGGATGGCAGTCGCTTACCTGCGACATGGGTGAACCTCCTTCTCTTGCTTTAAGTTTCGATGATGTCCTCCTCCTGCCCGCGCATAGCGCCGTGCTACCAGGAGAGGTTGACGTAAGCACCAAGCTGTCCGCCATCGGGTTGAATGTGCCGATTCTTTCCTCCGCGATGGATACCGTGACGGAGGCGGAACTTGCTATCGCGCTGGCCAGGGAAGGCGGGCTCGGGGTGGTGCATCGAAACATGCCGATTGACCTCCAATCAGAGCAGGTGGCCAAGGTGAAGCGCAGCGAGAACACGGTCATTCAAAACCCGCTCACAGTCGGGCCTGAGACCCGGCTGGGTGAACTGCATCGCTTGATGGCGGAGAAGGGTGTGAGTGGCTTCCCGGTGGTGGACAAGGATGGCAAGCTGGTGGGAATGGTGACAAGTCGTGACATGTGGTACATAGACGATGAGAAAACGCCGGTCTCCGCGGTCATGACACCCGGCACCCGCCTGGCCACGGGCACCCCGCAGACGAGTTTTGAGGATGCTTTAAAGATCATCTACACACATCGGATTGAAAAACTGCCGCTCGTGGATGCCGACGGCAGGCTTGCTGGTCTGATCACCAAGCAAGACATCATCAAACGCCAGACCTTCAAGAACGCGGCCAAGGATGCGAACGGACAACTTCGGGTTGGCGCGGCCGTCGGGGTGGGCGAGGATTGCGTGGAGCGTGGCAAGGCCGTCATCGCGGCTGGGGCAGACGCAGTTTTCATTGATGCGGCCACAGGGCACACCAGTCGCGTGATGCAGGTGATCGCCCGGCTCCGGGAGGCCCTTGGGGCGGGGGTGCCGATCGTCGCGGGTAATGTGGTGACGGCAGATGGGGCCCGTGATCTGATCAAGGCGGGCGCCTCGGCCATCAAGGTGGGGGTTGGTCCAGGCTCGATCTGCACCACCCGCATCATTTCAGGGGTTGGCATGGCGCAATTTAGCGCTGTCCAGGAGGTGGCGGAAGTTTGCAGACCTGAGGGGATCACCGTCATAGCGGATGGAGGCATTCGCTACTCGGGGGACATCGTGAAGGCCCTGGCAGGCGGGGCCGATCTCGTCATGCTCGGATCGCTGCTCGCAGGCACCAGTGAAAGCCCTGGTAACATGGTCAAATCCCAAGGGCGTACCTTCAAGGAGTATCGCGGCATGGGCAGCCTGAAGGCGATGCGAAAAGGTGCGGGAGATCGTTATGGTCAGAACAGCTCGGGCAAACTCGTGCCCGAGGGTGTTGAGGCGCGTGTGCCCTACAAAGGGCCGCTCGCGGATGTGGTATTCCAACTCATCGGCGGACTTCGCAGTGGCATGGGCTATGTGGGGGCGAATACTCTGGGTGAGTTGCGTTCCAAAGCTCGTTTCGTCCGTATTACCGCAGGTGGTCTCAAAGAGAGCCATCCGCATGATGTGGTCATCACCGAAGAACCGGTGAACTACGAGCCACATTGATTGTGGCATCATCAACGGTCACCTGCCTCCCTTCCGCACGATCTGGCCGGGGCGTTCGTCGGTCAGTTTGGCATCGCGGAGGACGGGGTGGCCGTTGACGATGATATGCGGGATGCCTTCCGCGTAGTGATGCGGGTCGGCGAAGGTGCTGGGATCGGTGACCTTCGCGGGATCAATGAGCACGATGTCGGCGATGAAGCCCGGCTTGAGCTGGCCGCGGCCTGCGAGCTGGAACGTGGTGGCCGGCAGGCTGGTCATGCGGCGGATGGTTTCCTCCAGCGTGAGCAGTTTTAAGTCGCGGACATAGCGGCCGAGCACGCGGGCATTGTTGCCGTAGCTGCGAGGATGCGGCACGTCCTGGCCGAGCACACGCGGGCCGCCATCGCTGGCGATCATGGTGAGCGGATGCTTCAAAAAGGCCTGCAAATCCTCCTCGTTCATGCCGTGGAAGATGGCGCTTGCACCGCCGCGGGCTTCGAGATCGAGAATCGTCTCGATCTGGTCTTCGAGCGTGTCATCGCCACGGAGGATTTTTGCAGCCTCGGGAATGCTCTTGCCGTTCAACTCAGGATTCATCACGGTGCGGGCGATGACGGCATAGGCGTAATCTTTGCGCCCCTGCCTTTCACGCATCTCGGCCATGCCTTTGAGGATGTTTGCCTTCTCCAAGGGATCGGCGAGGCGCTTCACAAAGTCCTCCCGCGTGCCCTCCAGCGCTGAATCGGGAATCGTCTGGCGCAGGCCGGTGCTGCTAGCAGTGTAGGCGTATTGATCGTGCGTGATCTTCAAACCATCCGCCCGCGCCTTATCGAGCACGGCGAGGACTTCGGCGGCTTTTCCCCAGGCGGTGGGGCCAGCGAGCTTGATGTGGGAGACCTCGGCGCGGCAGCCGCTTTCCTTCGCGATGCGGATGAGCTCGTCGAGCGCCTCAAAGATCTTCACCGTCTCGTAGCGCATGTGGCTGACGTAGATGCCATCGTGCTGCGCCACGACCTTGGCGAGGGCGATGATCTCATCTGTCTTCGCAAACGAGCCCGGCACATAAATGAGGCCGGTGCTCATGCCCAGCGCGCCGTCCTTCATCGCTTGATCGACGATCTGGCTCATCTTCGCGAGCTGCTCGGCATTCGGAGCGCGGATGAAGCTGCCGCCCATGCCTTCCTTTCGCACCGAGCCGTGGCCGATGAGCGTGCCGACATTCAGCGCAGGCTTTGCGGCCTCGATCTCACGGAAAAAGGTGCCCACATCCGTGCGCGAGTTGCCGCAGTTGCCGGTGATGATCGTCGTTACACCCATGCGCAGGAAGTTTTCCGCCACCGCATTGCCGCAGATGTCCTCCGAGTGCGTGTGCACATCGATGAAACCCGGCGCAGCCACGAGTCCGCCCGCATCCAGCGTATCCGCCGCCGTGCCGGTGAACTCCCCAATGGCAGCGATGCGCCCGTCTTTGATGGCGATACGGCCCTTCGCCAGTGGCGAGCCGGTGCCGTCAGCGATTTGGGCATTTTCGAAGATGAGATCAAAGTCCGCCGCGTGGGCAGAAAGGGCAAAAAGCAGAAGAAAAAGCCGCAGCATGGCCGCGATGGTGCTCTGGAAGGAAAGGCTTGCCAAGCGAGAAGCGGCTTGGCATGGCTAGCCACCTCATGATTGACCTCAAAGATAAGAAAATCGCCGTCCTGAAGGGCGGGCCCGGCTCGGAACGCGCGGTGTCACTCAAGACCGCGGAAAGCGTGGTGGAGGCCCTCGGCACGCTCGGGGCGCAGGTGGTCGAGGTGGATGTCACCGGGCCGGATTTCGACGTGCCGGGTGATGTCTTCATCGCGATGAATTTGATCCACGGCACCTTCGGCGAGGACGGGCAGATCCAGGCTATCCTCGAGTCGAAGGGCATCCGCTACACCGGCGCTGGGGTGGAGAGCAGCCGCGTCGCTTTTGACAAGAAGTTGAGCAAGGAGCGCTTCCTCGCGGCCGGTGTGCCCACGCCGCGCTCGCAGGTCTATCCGCTGGATGGCAGCGCGAAGCTCGAGATCGGCTTTCCGCTCGTCGTGAAGCCGCCGCGTGAAGGGTCCAGCGTCGGCGTGCACATCTGCCATCATCAAAGCGAGTTCGAGGCGGCCATTGAAGACGCGAAGAAGTTCGGCAGCGACACTTTGATCGAAGATTACGTCGCCGGGAAGGAGCTCACTGTCGGCGTGCTCGGTGATCAAGTGCTGCCCGTGATCCACATCGAGCCCGTGGATGGCTTTTACGACATCCACAACAAGTACCCCTGGATGACCGGCAAGGGCAAGACGCTCTACCATTGCCCCGCGCCCTTCAGCGAAGCGGTCACCAAGCAGATTCAGGATGCGGCGCTGGCCGCTTTCCGCAGTTGCGGAACCGAAGTCTATGGCCGCGTGGATGTCATGCTGCGGGATAGCGACCAGGCCCCCTTCGTGCTGGAGATCAATACGATCCCCGGCATGACCAGTAGCTCTCTCCTGCCCAAGGCGGCGAAGGCCGTCGGCATCGATTTCCCGCAGCTCTGTGCCCGCATCATTGAGCTTTCCCTTGTCGCGAGGCCGTGAGATCGTTCCCGACGCGACGTTTTTGACCGCATCCCACATGGCAGACGACACTCCCCACGCTCATCCCCTTCCATTCGACGTGCCGACGGTCGAGGAGATGAACGCGCTCCTGCCGCAGTATGAGTTTCGAAAGCTGGCGGCCTTTGGCGGCATGGGAGCCGTTTATCGGGCGCAGCAGGCCAGTCTCGACCGGCCGGTGGCCGTGAAGATCCTCCCGCCTGCCTTTGGCAAGGAAGCCGAGTTTGCGGATCGCTTCAAAACGGAAGCCCGAGCCATGGCGAAGCTCAACCACACGAACATCGTGACGGTGTATGACTTCGGCATCACGCGTGAGGGGCACTTTTACCTCGTCATGGAATGGGTGGAAGGCCACACGCTGCACGAGTTGGTGCAAAAAGGTTCCATTCCTCTCCGCAAGGTGGCGAACTACGTCATGCAGCTCAGTGATGCGCTGCACTTCGCCCACAGCCACAAGATCCTCCACCGCGATGTGAAGCCTGGCAACATCATGGTGAACGAGGAGGACCGCGTGAAGGTGGCGGACTTCGGCCTTGCCCGCCCCATGACCGGCGAGGCGGAGGAAAATCCCTTCGGCACGCCCGACTACGCCGCGCCCGAGATCATGGACAAGCGCGGCGTCGATCAGCGGGCGGACATCTTTGCCGCCGGCGTCGTTCTCTACGAATTGCTCACCGGCCGCGTGCCTGCCACACCGCGGCGCTCCGTCACCGAATACTCTCCGGTTCACAAACGCTGGGACGAGATCATCGCCAAGGCCACCGATCCCGATCCCGACAAGCGCTACCCGGACGCGCTTGAGTTTCGCGCCCACATCGCCGCCGCGCTCACCATCGGCACTAATGCCTCAGCCGTCGTCACCGAGACCAAACCCGTCGTAAAAGAGCCCGAGGCACCTGCGCCGAAGCCCGCCGCGAAGCCATCGCCGCTTCCCAGGATCGCCATGGCCACCGCCGTGGTCGTCATGGTGCTGCTTGTCGTGCTGCTAAAACCTTCCGGTGCACCCGAACAAGCCGGCGAAGCCGAAAAACCGGCACCCAAGGTCGAAAAGCCTGCCGTGGAGCCCAAAAAGGTCGCCGAAGCCCCGCCGGTCGAAAAGCCCGCGAAGGTCGAAAAGGCTCCCGAGCCTCTGAAGAAGGTCGAGCAGCCGAAAAAGGTCGTCGTCGAGCCCGCTCCTGCGCCAGCCATGGTCGCGACCAAGCCCGCGCCGACTCCCCCACCTGCTCCTGCGCCCGCACCGACCTCCGCCGAGCTGCTCACCAAGCTGGAAAGCAGCGATCCCGAGCTTACTCAGATCCTTGTCGGCATCACCGCTGCTTGGGACGCGAATCCGGATGCCAACCCCGGTCCCGCCAAGAAAGACCTCGCCTTCAAATACATCCCGTATCTGCAAAAGAGCCTGACTGCCACTCCGCCCGCACTGCGTGATCCCATTCTGAGCGAGATCTCGAATGTTGCCAACAACCAGCCGCTCCTTCCCGTCGAGGAAACCTGGCCCGCCGCGTTGAAGCAGCTTCGCCAGACCTACGATACGCAGATCGCCGCCATCACCAGCAAGGCGGACGCGGTCGGCAAAACCCTGCGGCAGAGCCAGCATGCCTCCCTTCTTCAGCTCGTCAAAGAGCGTGCCGCCAAAGGCGATGCCGCTGGAGCCAAACGAGCCGAGCTCATCGCTTCCGCGCTGCTCCAACTTACCGGCCGCCCCACGATCGAGGCGCTGAAAGAGACCGGCGGAAAGCTGTGAAAAGATCAATCTCGCGGCGAATTGGTTTGATCCTGTGGCAAACTTCCTTGCCTCGGCATTGCCAGCGGGCGAACACGCTCTAGTCTCGCGGCCGTGATCGCCATTTCAACAGCCAGTCAGAAAGGGGGCGTGGGAAAAACCACGCTCTGCATCAACCTCGCCTACTCGCTCGCCCGCCGTGGCTGGCGGGTGCTACTGGTGGATACCGATCCTCAGGGCGGGGTGGGGCTGTCGCTGGCGAAGAGCGCGAAGAGTCGCGAGGGGTTTCATGAGTTTCTACTGCATCGCGGGGAGTTGGCGCATCTGGTGATCACCACACGCCTGCCGGAGCTGGAGGTGATGCCGGCGGGGCTTTCCGGCGCGAGTGCCAGCGCGGTGACGATGGGGCATGAGGTGCCCGGCCGGATCGCCGATCTGCTCCGCGCGGCGGAGCTGCGTGGCGTGGACTGTGTGCTGTTTGACACGGCGGCGGGACTCATGGGCATGACGGAGACCATCGTGAAAGCCTGCGACTATGTCGTGCTGCCTCAGCAGGCGGAGCCACTGGCCATCCGCAGCGTGCCTCACATGCTGGAGACGCTGGCCCGCTACCGCGCGGAAGGTGCCGGTGTGAAGGTGGCGGGCATCCTGCTCACGATGGTGATGCGGGAGCATGAGATGAGCCTGCGTGTGGCACGTGAGCTGCGGGAGATGCTGCCAGCGAATTTGATGTTTCAGCAGAGCATTCCGCGCCTGCCCTCCTTCCTTGATGCCAGCGCCCTCGGTGTGCCAGTGGCGCTGACGAAGCGCAACCCGCCGCCTGAGGCGCTCATCTTTGATCAAATCGCCGCCGAGCTCGAACAGCGCGCTGGCATGGCCAAACAACGCGAGAAACACGATGAGCACGCGAGTCTCCTGGATTGATGAAACGCATCTCCAGGCGCTGTTGCAGCGTTTGGATGCCCCGGTGCCGGCTGAGGCCGAGGTGGAAGCTCCCGATTTGGAGACGCTGCCCGACGCGGACGATGCCCCGCTGCCTTTTTTTGAGCAGGAAGTGCCGCTCAAGCCGGAGCCAGCCCCCGTGGCGGATGAGTTTCCCGAGCTTCCAGCCCCACCAGCTGAGCCTGAGCAGCCGGCACCCACGCTGGAGGCATCGCATGAAGAGCCTGCGCCTGCTGCGGAGGCCGAGGCTGCTCCACCGCTCGACCGCATCCGTGAGCGCCTGAAGATGATCCGGCATCGCGCGGCGGCGGCGGGCATTCTGACTCATTCCCTTCCGGTGTCTGAGACGGCTCCGGTCTCTGTGCAAAGCCCGGAGTCGAGACGGGCCTCCTTTGCGAAGCAGGTGCTTTCCAGTCTGCCGGAGGGCTCGAAGCTCCTCATTCTCGATGCCGATGGCGCCATCCTCTGGAACAACGATCCGAAGCCCGGGCTCATCCTCTCCACGCTCATGGCATTGAAAGCAGCGCGCCAGAGTAGCGTGGATGTCATCCAGCAGGCACGTGAAGTGATTCACCACATGCTTTCCGCCAATGAGATACTCAGTGTCTTCACTCAAATCACCACGGCCGGCCCATTGCAAATCGCCATCAGGGCTCCTGAAGCGATCGGGGCCGATTTGATCGCACCGCACCGCCCGCTGCTGTGATCACGCGGTCATCGCCGCGTGCATGAGCTTTTCCTGCGTGGCTTCCTCGCGGGTGAATTCACCACCCACGCGGCCCCCACGGAGCATGACAATACGGTCGCTCATACCGATGAGCTCCGGCAGCTCACTGGAGACGAGCAGCACGGCTTTTCCGGCGGCGGTGAGCTTGTTGATGATCTCGTAGATTTCGAGCTTCGCGCCCACATCAATGCCGCGTGTGGGTTCATCGAGAAGGATCACGCTTGGCTCGGTGAGCAGGGCTTTGCCGAGCACGATTTTTTGCTGGTTGCCGCCGGAGAGACGACCCGCGATGGCATCGAGGCCGGTGGCTTTGATGCGCAGATCGCCAAAGATGGCTTGGTTACGCTTCGTCTCGTCGTTGCGCCGGATGAATCCACCGCTGCAAATACTCTTCAACGACGACAGAGAGAGATTGAAGCCGATTTCATGCTCCAGCACGAGGCCATAGCGCCGCCGGTCCTCGCTAGCGAGCACCAGGCCGCGCTCGATGCTCTGCTGCGGCGTGTTGTTTTTCAAGGCATCGCCCTGGAGCGTGACCTCACCGGCCTGGCGGCGACCCCAGGCACCGAAAAGATGCATGAGGAGTTCCGTGCGTCCCGCGCCCATCAGGCCGCCGATGCCGAGCACCTCACCAGCGCGAAGTTCGAGTGAAATGCCGTGCAATCGGGCCGAGCCATTGTTTTCGGCCACGGTGAGGTTTTGCACCTTCAAAAGGGTCCCGCCGGGCTGGGAGGCACGTCGCGGGAAGAGATCACCGATCTCACGACCGACCATGAGGCGGATCACCTCGGCTTTGCTCGTGTTTTTGGCCTCTTGAGTGCCCACCGTGCTGCCATCTCGCAGCACCGTGATGCGGTCGGCGATGCCGAAGACCTCGTCGAGCTTGTGGGAGATGTAAACGCAGGCGATGCCGCGCTGGCGGAGGTCGCGGAGAATATCGAGCAGGATCAGCACTTCGTGCTCGGCGAGCGCGGCGGTGGGTTCATCGAGGATGAGGATGCGGCTGTCCTTGGCGAGTGCCTTGACGATTTCGACGAGCTGCTTCTGCCCCACGCCGAGGGAGGAAACCCGCGCGGCAGGATCGAGATTCACTTTGAAGCGCTCCAGCAAGGCGCGGGCCTCGCGATGAATGCGCGGCCAGTTGATGAAGCGGCCCCAGCGTCGCGGTTCACAGCCGAGGAAGATGTTTTCTGCCACCGTCATCTCCTCCACGAGCGCCAGTTCCTGATAGATGACCGCGATGCCTGCCTGTGCCGCATCGCCGATGCCAGTGAAGCGTGCTTCCGCACCATTCACCTCGAAGCGACCCTCGTAGCTGCCGTGCGGATGGATGCCGGAGAGCAGCTTGATGAGCGTGCTCTTGCCCGCGCCGTTCTCGCCGCAGAGCGCATGGATCTCGCCCGCCTGGAGGTCAAAAGACACGTCCTTCAGCGCGGTGACGCCGGGGAATTTCTTCGTGATGCGGTGGGCGGCGAGGAGAGCGGACATTTTTGATTTCTGATTTACGATTTATGATTGATCCTAGCCATCTCGTTCTAAAAGCCACCATGAAACTCCGCTCCACGCTTCTCGCCCTGCTCCTTGCCCCATGCTCCTTGCTCCATGCCGCTGACTGGACCATCTCGACCTTTGCCGGGACGGGGTTGAAGGGCGGAGAAGGCGATGGCGGTCCGGCGACGAAGGCCACGATCGACAATCCCTTTGGTGTCGTGCGTGGGCCGGACGGGGCGATCTGGTTCTGCGAATACACCGGGCAGCGCATCCGCCGTGTGGCACCGGATGGCACCATCAGCACCATCGCGGGCACCGGGGCCAAAGGCTACAGCGGCGATGGCGGCTCTGCTTTGCAGGCGACCTTCAACCTGCCCCACGAGCTGCGTTTTGATGCGAAGGGAGATCTTTACATCGTGGACATGACCAACCACGCGGTGCGGAAGATCGACCTCAAGACGAAAATCATCACCACCATCGCCGGAAACGGAAAGCCCGGCTACAGCGGCGATGGCGGCCCGGCGAAGGAGGCGCAGTTCAAACAGCCGCACAGCATCCAGTTTGGCCCCGAGGGTGATTTGTATGTCTGCGACATCGGCAACCATGTCATCCGCAAGATCGACATGAAGACCGGCACGATCAGCACCTTCGCCGGCGTGGGCAAAGCGGGACCGACGCCGGATGGTTCGCCGATTAGCGGCACGCCGCTCAAAGGCCCCCGCTCGCTCGATTTTGATAAGCAGGGCAATCTCTGGCTCGCCACGCGGGAGGGGAACCAGGTGTTTAAGTTCGACCTCAAGGCCGGGAAGATCTTCCACATCGCCGGAACCGGCAAAAGCGGCTTCACCGGCCATGGTGGCCCGGCCAAGGAGGCCACGCTCAGCGGCCCCAAAGGCATTTCCATCGATGCGGAAGGCAATGTGTGGCTCGCCGACTGCGAGAGCCATTCCATCCGCATGGTGAACATGAAGACCGGCAACATCGAACTTATCGCCGGGCTCAATCAAAAGGGCGATGGACCCGATGGCGATCCGCTCGGCTGCAAAATGGCCCGCCCGCATGGTGTCTTCTGCGATGCCGATGGCACCGTCTTCATCGGCGACAGCGAATCGCATCGCGTGAGGCTGCTGAAGAAGAAATGAACAGAGCGCACGAAGCTGCTCGCACG
>JBJONJ010000282.1:0-3003 GCA_046051905.1 Verrucomicrobiota bacterium | reverse complement strand
TGCCAAAGCTCCACGAGGTGTCGAGCCCTGTTACCACAGAGACACCGAGGGAGCTTGAGGCTTCCTCGGCAGTGATGGAGTGCCAAGATCTCGCTGGGGGCGTTTCCATGGTGTTTAGTTGGGCACTGCGGCAGTCTGCGGCCGCAGTGCAGGTCATGCCACTTCCCCGACAGTGCGATGGGAGCCGTAACGCATCGCATACACTCGCGTGAAAGCAGCTCCAAAGAACAGAATCTGCGCGGAATAGAACACCCACACCAGAATGATGATGAGCGAACCTGCTGCGCCGTAGCTGGAGGCGATGGCGCTGCGCCCGAAGTAAAAGCCAAGCAGGAACCTCCCCACCTCAAAGAGCACGGCGGCGATCACCGCGCCCAGCCAGACATCCCGCCAGGCAATGCGGGCGTCAGGCACCATGCGGTAAATCAAAGCGAACAGCATCGCGATCACCACCACGGAGATCATGGCATTGCCAAAGCTCCACGAGGTGTCGAGCCCCGGGAATCTCGCATGCAGCCAGCCACCCGCAGCAGCGACGGCTGCCGAAAACAGAAACGAGACAAGCATGAGGAAGCCCATGACGAAAACCATCGCGAAGGAGAAGACTCGCTCCCTCACCAGGATGAAAACCGGGTGGCGCTTCGAGGACACGCCCCAGAGTTGATTCAGCGAGTCCTGCAACTCGCCAAACACGCCGGAGGCGCCGATGAGCAACACGACGAAGCCAATCAGCGTGCCAAGCGCACTCGCATCTTCCGCGGCGGTCCGGGTCAAAATCATCTCCATCACCTCCGCGCCTTCATTGCCGACGAAGTTTCTGAACTGGCCGACAATCTCCGCCTTCGCCGCCGTGCGCTCCACCGTCAGACTGACGAGTGAAAGCACCAAAATGGCCAGCGGAGCAAGCGAGAAGACGGTGTAGAAGGAAAGCGCCGCGCCCATCTTGGGCACATGATGCGCATCCCATTGGCGGAGCGTCTCACGGAGGAGTGACGGGAAGTTGATCATGGGCTTCCCCGGGGCACCCGATGCCGCTTCAGAGGCGTCCCGTGAGCAGCAGGACGACGAGGATGATCACAATGACGGAGGCGGCACCGCCAAGGTAGTGATTGCCGGTGCGGAAACCGTAACCGCCGCCACCGAGCAGCAGCAGGATCAAAAGGATAATGAGAATGTTCATGGTCAGCGACTTGGGAGGTGATTACTTGGAGGTGGCATCGATCTTGGCCTTGGCGGCGGCAGCCTCGGCATCGGCCTTCTTTTTGTCCGCATCGAGCTGGGCCTGCGCGATGTCCTTGCTGGCTTCAATGTTGGCCTTGTCCACGGCGGCGTTGACATCGGTCTGCTTGGTGGCGTTGTCCGCAGCTTTCTCCACCGCACGCTTTTCATCGTCGATGGCGTCCTTGGTG
Organism: Verrucomicrobiota bacterium; assembly: GCA_046051905.1. Taxonomy (GTDB): domain Bacteria; phylum Verrucomicrobiota; class Verrucomicrobiia; order Verrucomicrobiales; family Verrucomicrobiaceae; genus Prosthecobacter. The sequence continues at coordinate 1,594 of JBJONJ010000282.1, read as the reverse complement.
GCCTCAGCCTGGGAGTCGATGGCAGCTTTCTCCTTGTTGCAACTGACGAGGAAAAGTGCCGCGAGGGCGAGGATGGCGGTGGTGATGATTTTCATGGTGAGGCGGGCATGCTCGCCCAGCCTTGAAAAAGCCACCATGGGGTGAAGACCCCAAAAAACGCGACTCGCCCGTCACGAAGTCGGTATCTCGACCCGGATGGAGGTGGAGTGGCCGGGCGAGGACTCGATGCAGAAGGTGCCGCCGATCATCTCGACCCGCTCCCTCATGCCGAGGATGCCGAGGCGGTTGCACGTGGTGGTTTCACTCGCATCGAAGCCTTGACCGTTGTCCTGAATCGCCAAGGAGATGCGGCCAGGCCGTTTCTGAAGAAGAATGTCCACGCGTGTGGCTTTGGCATGCCGCGAGACATTCATCAGCGCCTCTTGGGCGATGCGGTAGAGCACGGTGCGCTCGACGCTGCCGAGCTTTTCGACGCCTGCGTCCGCTGTCAATTGCACAGTCAGCCCTGTGCGCTTCATGAAATCGTCAGCAAAGGTCCGCAGCGCCGGGATGATGCCAATGTCATCCAGCACGGAGGGGCGGAGGTCACGGGCAAAGCGATGCACCGCATCCGCCGCTTCCATCACAAGCTGCTGGGTCCTGGCGAGCTTTTCGGCGATGTCGCTGGAGATGGGACTGCCTTCGCCGTTCAGCGAGGCCAGCTCCAGACTGACACCGGTCAGTGCCTGCGCGATGACATCATGCAGCTCACGGCTGATGCGCTTGCGCTCCTCCTCATGAGCGGTGAGGAGGCGGTGCGACAGATCACGCAGCTCCTGCCGCTGCTGGCGTGAGGTGATCAGCAGCTCATAGGTTGACTGCCGGCTGGCTTCGAGCGCGTTCGCCAGAACCTCACGACGCACAATCTCCCGCTTCATCTTGTGGTTCAACGCGGTCAGCACGGCGAGACGTCTCTGGGCCAGCTCCGCTTGTTTGCGCTCCGTGATGTCCTCGAAAAAGCACACCACATTGTGCTCCCCGCCGGGCAGGATGATGCGTTGAAGCGACCATTCGTAGATCTTTTTCACACGAAGGTCGCGGCGCTTCCCGGCAAGCTCAATGACATGATGAGGCTCGCCTGTCTTCAGGGTGTGGCGGAAGCGCTTGATGACCTCGGCGGCGATTTTTTTCGGCCAGAGGATATGGACCACCTCTCCGAAATCGCGGCCGATATGCGGCTGCATGCTGGCAAAGACGGGCTTTGCTTTGGGATTCACCTGCCGCAGGCGGAATTTAGAGTCCACCACATAGACTCCCACGGGAGCTTGGGCAAAGAGGGCCGTAAACAAGGCCTGACTGCGATGCGCCATCAGCTCCGCCTGTAAACGCTCTGTAATGTCGCGCTGGACGCTGACAAAGTGAGTGATCTCCCCGGCCGCATTCTTCACGGGAGAGATGCTTTGCTCGCAGACATACAGCTTCCCATTCTTTTGGCGGTTCGTGATCTGACCGCTCCAAACCCGCCCGATGCCGATGGTCTCCCACAGCTTCTGATAAAACGCCTCGTTGTGTTCCCCTGACCTGACGATGCTCGGTTTCTGCCCGATCGCCTCAC
>JBJONJ010000281.1:0-2716 GCA_046051905.1 Verrucomicrobiota bacterium | reverse complement strand
CTTCGTGCGCTCGGAGAAGATTGGTATGCAGATGAGGGGGCAATACAGGACGCCATCCGTGATCGCTCCTCCTTTAATCTGATCCACCTCTATACTGCGATGAAGGTGGATGTCTTCGTCCCCAAGCTTCGTCGTTTTGATGGTGGCGAGTTTGCAAGGTCCCAGAGCATCAAACTGGAAGGATCTGACTTCGAAGCCCGCATCTGCTGCGCCGAGGACATCGTGGTTGCCAAGCTGGAACGGTATCGCCTCGGCGGAGAGGACTCGGAGCGCCAGTGGGGCGACATTTTCGGCGTGTTGAGACTCAATGAGGGCAAGCTCGACAATGAACTACTCCGCAGCAGCGCTGCCGAACTTGGCGTGTCTGATTTGCTGGATAAGGCCTTGGCTGATTGATCGACGGCATCGGGAGCTATAGATCACGACTACTCTGTCAGCTTCGCCGCTTCCGCCTTCGCCTTCGCGAGCACATCAGCCAGAGCGACCGGTTTGCCGCCTTGGCGGAGGCTTTCGTCGGCGGCTTCCATGAAAGTGAAGATTTCGAGAGTCTCGGCTTCGCTCACAGGCGGTGTTCCCGTGCGGAAGAAGGTGCCGATCTGGCGGCAGAGGGCTTCGTAGCTGATGGTTTTGGCTCCCTGGCGGACATTCTTGGATCCAAACACGAGCGCACCGAACTCCGACTTACCTTTCACGATGCCGCGATAGGTGCCGACGCGTCCGTCTTTCCACACGCCGGTGACTTGATCGGTGACGGGGCCTTTGGTGCGGGAAACGGTCTCGCAGCCGGTGCCCATGAGTGCGAAGAGCGACTCGATGCCGTGGATGGCGTAGAAGAAAAGGTCCGGCGTGCCGTCCTGATACGAGCACGGGCCCCAGGTCGTCACGCTGAGGATGTCACCGATCTCGGGATTCGTCTTCATGGCGATCAAATCGGCCCCGAAGCGCGAGGACGAGCTCGACCAGACCTTCACGTTGCTCTTCTTCGCGAGTTCAAAGATCGCGATGGCCTCGGCGAGCGTGCCTGCGACCGGCTTGTCGATGAACACCGGCTTGCCCGCTTTGAAAATTTCCCGCGCTTCTTGCAGATGGATGCGGCCATCCACGCTTTCCAGCAGCACCACATCGACCTTCGTGAGCAGCTCCTGGATCGTCGGCACGATCTCCACGCCCATGTCGCGAAGCTGCTGGGTGAACTTCTCTTTGCGATCCTTGCTGGCCGGCATGTCTGTGCCGCCGGTATAGCCGGTGGTCACTTTGATGCCTGCGAGTTCGCCCTCGGTCTCGCCTTTGTTGAATAGCTTGGTGAAGGCCGGGACGTGAGACGTGTCGAGCCCCACAATGCCTGCACGGAGCGGTTTGAGGTCGTTTTGAGCGAAAACAGTGCCAGCGGCGAAAAGAGCGAAGAGGATGGATTTCATGGTCGCTCCTTCAAAGCGCCGCAACATGCCCATTCTATCCAACAGCGGGCAGGGAAGACTAATCGCGGATGTGGTCCATCAAGCGGGCGACGTATTCCTTGAGCCGCTTTTCGACGGTTTTCGGAGCTTTGTCAGGCATGGCGAGCACGATGTCCTTTTTCGGACCGAGGCGGGACTTGAGCCGATCGAGAGCGTTGAGGGCTTCGAGAGCCTCCATGTAGGGCTTTTGGTCTACATTGGCGCTGGCGAGCAGGGTGTTGATATCGCCCAGAGCCTCAGCCGCGGCGATGCGGACGCTGGCGCTCGAATCCTGGAGCATCGGCTTCAAGGCGGCGGCATCGGTGGAGCCGCGAATGAGGTGCCCCATGGCACCCCAGTAGCGCACAGCGGGGTTTTCATGCTTGAGCAAGGGAGCGAGCTTTTCCACGCCCTCGGCACGATTCGCGGCGAGCTTCGCGGCATCGAGGATCTGATGGAAAGGCCAGTCTTTGAAGGCATCAGCCAGAGCAGCGCCCTTTGCGACGGCGAGTCGCTCGGCCTCGGGGATGAGGCCGAGGTCACGCGTCTCGAGCAACCAGGCGTCCTGCGCGGCGCGGAGGCGTTCAAGGTCGCCGGCATGCGCTTTGGAATCGACGAGGTTCTTTGTCTCCCACGGATCGTTTTGCAGGTCATAAAGCTCCTCGGAGGGTTTGGGCTTCCAGAAGCGGCTTTGCAGCTCATCGACCTTTCCGGCGGTGAACAGATCACTCCACACGCGGGTGGTGGCCTGCTGGAACATGTAGTTCAAATACTGGCCGTAGGGCAGGTGGGGCATGAGCTGGCGCACATAGACGTAACGGCCGTCCGTGGTGCTGCGCACGCAGTCGTAGCGCTCATCCATGCGGCCGCGGAAGCCGTGGATGAAATTGTTTGGCGTGGCGGCGGGATGGCTGCCGCAAATGGCGCGGCCCTGCATGAAGGCGGGCGGTTTGACGCCGGCGATGCTGAGCAACGTGGGCGCGAGGTCGATGAACTGCACGAGTTCCTCGCTGGCGGCTCCGGGAGCGTAGCCCTTCGGCGCGAGGTGCTTCCACTTCTCGGGGAAATACATGATGAGGCCGATTTGCAGGCCGGTGTTGTAAGGCCAGCGCTTGAAACGCGGCATGCCCGCGCCGTGGTCGCCATAAAGCATGATGATGGTGTCATCGGCGAGACCAGCGGACTCCAGCTCGGCAAGCTTTTTGCCGATGCCGGTGTCCATCGTGGTGATGTTGTCATAATACTGCGCCCAATCGTGGCGGACCTCGGGCGTGTCAGGA
>JBJONJ010000280.1:0-7464 GCA_046051905.1 Verrucomicrobiota bacterium | reverse complement strand
ATCATGACCGGACGGAAGAAGAAGCGCCGGTAAGAAGATTCGTTCAAGATTACTGGTTTCAGGTTTCAACCGACCTGAAACAGGTGGCTTTAGTTGCCAACGGACACGGCCCCGAGGGCGGGAACCATGACCTCATCACCGGCGTTGAGCCGGGTGGCCGGCTGAAGATGATTCATCTCACGGATGCGAGCCGGCGTGGTACTGAACTGGTTGGCTATGCTCTCAATGCTGTCGGTGCCATCGACGCGATAGGCAAGCACGCCGCGATGGGTATCGGACGAAGGCGACACAGGTTGATTGGTCTCTACGAGCGAATTCGAAGGCATTGGCAAGCTCGGCGGCGAGGGCATCTCATCGGGCAGGTCAACGTCAGGCATCGGAACCGTGTCGTCGGAAGCACCGGGGGAGGGTTTAGAAACTAGCTTGGAGGACGCCACGATACGATTGCTTGAGGAGGAAGATTTGCCACCAGGAAGCACGAGACGCTGGCCGACGAAGAGTTTGTTGGCGTCCTTGATGCCGTTGAGGGAGGCCAGATTGGCCGTGTTGGTGCCATGACGGATGGCGATCGCCTTCAAACTGTCGCCGGGCTTCACCGTGTAGCTACCGCTGCTGCTTATGGATGCGCTGACGAGCGAGGCGGAGCCGCTCGTGATACGGGTCCCCTTCCCTGGAATGACCACCCGTGAGCCCGGAACCAGCTCACCGCCGAAATCGACCCGCGGATTGGCTTCCATGAGCCACTGACGGCTAACGCCATATTTTTTGGCGATAGTGCTAGAGTTGTCGCCCTTGCGGACGTCGTGGTAGTAGGGCTTGTTAATCGTCTGCGCGCTGCTGCTATAACTGCCATGGGGGCCTGGAATCAGCAGTTGCTGACCAATGATCACCGTGTCGCTCTTCATGCGGTTGAGCTGAATGATGTCCCCCGGGCTGCAGCGATATCGGCTGGCGATGGCCCAGAGGCTGTCACCGGGCTTCACTGTGTAAGTCGTGTGCGAACGCAAACTGGCCGAGGCTGTGTCCGTGCTGACGAAGCGGGCGGACGAATCACCTTTGATGCCCGCCACATCCTTTTCAAGGCGGCGCAGGCGCTTGTCATGATCCTGCACAGTGGAATTCAACCTGGACACCGAAACGGAGCAATCTGAAGGCGGCGGTCCGTAACTGGGTGCACTCACAGGGAGGTAGCCACTTGGCAAAGAAGAGGTCGGCTGGGCCGAGGCGGTAAGCGTAAGGCCCAGCGTGAGGGCGCAGCCGATTGGGAGAAAGTGCGGCAGTGGCTTCATAATATGGTGATTTTAGAATTTCGTGTTGTTAAATCAATAAAATATTTTAGACATCCAAATAAATTTTTGAAATTCTCTCGTCCAGTTCTTCTCATCTGCCAGTCCATCGCCTCCATCACGGCCTTGGGCGGAGCGATCTGCTCTCTCGTGTGGCTGGGGCATGAGGTGGCGAACTTGGAACGGCCTAAAATCGGCCCTTGGGATGCGGAAACTCAAAAAATCCCGGTTGTACTCGTGGATGCCGGTCATGGAGGCCATGACGGCGGCGCGGTGGCGAACGGCGGGATCGAAAAGCACCTCACGCTCTCCATTGCGAAGCGCCTGCGGGACGAGTTGATCGCCGCCGGGCTCCGTGTGGTCATGACGCGAGAGACCGACACCTTCCTGCCCCTCGAAGAACGGGCCACGCTGACGAAAAAGCATGGTGCGGAGGCTTTTGTGAGCGTTCACATCAACACGGACGGCTCCGGCTCGGCCGCAACGGGCATCGAGACCTATTTCGCAGGAAAGCCCTCTCTCTCCGCGATGCGCCAGGCCGGCCAGAAGGGCGAAAATGCCCCGGTGAGCGAAAAACTGGCCGAAACCGTGCAGCGCTGCGTGTGCGCAGAAACTCAGGCGGAGAACCGCGGCACCAAAGAGCGCGATTATGTGGTCATCGAGCAAGCTGCCTGCCCGGCCGTGCTCGTGGAATGCGGCTTCCTCACCAATAGCGAGGAATCACGTCGCCTCAAAGACGCCGCTCATCAGGAGAAGCTCGCCCGGGGCATTGCCTCCGGCGTGAAACTCTTCCTCCAAGCCAAGCCCGCCATGGCGGCCGTGCTCGCGGAGAAGTGAGCCGGCCCATCGTGGCCGATTTTCTCCGAAAATCGAGCCCACCACCTCACGGCAGCCACTCGTAGCGGATGCTCAGCGTGCCTTTCTGAGCCGCGACGACGAGATTGGAACCTGACAATCGTGCTCCAGCGCAGGTCACGCGGAGCTTCGTGCCACCCTCCTCGACGAGGAAAGCATTGTCTTGAGCCGTCACCTTGCCGGTGGCGAGGCGATACCAGGCATTGCCTGGCACCTGGCCGCTGATCTGCACGGTGCGGAGGAGGGCGGGTGAGCCATCGGTCTTGTTGCCATCACCGGAGCCGCTGAAGGTCTCGGTGACCTCGGCCTCATGCCAGGTGTAGCGGAAGGTGGGGCTTCGCTTCGCATCGAGCGAGTAACCTTTCCATTGGAAGCCCTCGTAGCGTTTCACCTTGCCCCAAACCGGCCACGGTGAGGCAGGATCGGCGGTGATGTGCAAGCCCGGTGTGACCTCGCCGGTGGGACGGCAGATGCCGTAGCCGAGCGGAGGCTGGTGACCGCCTCCACGGGAATTCCAGTGGCGGCTGGCATCCATGAAGGCACCGCGCCAAAGCACCGCGAGATTCATGCTCTCTGCGCTCCAGGCCAGGTTGACGCCGCCAGGATAACCGACGCCGATGGCACGGTTGCCGGCGCCCTGGATGAAGTTCCGGTAGATGACCGGCTCGTCCTTCACGACGAGCGGGATGGGATCGAACTCCTTCTGCTTTTTGGCCCCACCCTTCCAATTCGGATGCAGCCACTTCGAGAGCGGCGTGATCTGCGAGGCAGCGGACTTGTAGGCGGCGTAGAGCTCGATGTTCCCGGCCGCCTGGAAGTATTCGAGGCGGAACTCATGCTCGCCCTTGTCGAGGTTCACCGAGCCTTCCTTGATTGTGCTCGCGGGATGGATGCCATCGCTCTCGACGACCGTTTTGCCATCGATGAGGATGCGGGCACCATCATCGCTGGCAAGGTAGAAGCGGTGCGAGCCATTCTTCGGGGCGTTGAGCTTGCCAGTGAAGACCACGCCGAACTCGTTTTTGTAGTCGTCGAGCTTCACAGCGATCAGGTTGTCTTCCACCTTGCCGGAGCGATGCGGCGTGAGTTTGGCGAAATCCGGCAGTTGTTTCCAATTCCCGAGGTGGAGGGCGAACTGGAGATCTTTGAGCCCCTCGGCCTGCGGGGCCACCTTGAGCTCGCCGCGCATCGTCATCGCATGGCCGGGGAAGGTGCAGACATAGGGATATGAGCCGGGCTTTTCCGGCGCGGTGAAGGTGAGCTCCTGCTTCTCGTGCGGGTTGAGCATCTTTGAATGCGCCCAGATGCGAGGATCATCCGGGAGCCAGTTTCGCTTCAGCGCCTCATCCGGCTTTTCCATCTGCTTCATGGCCATGGCGGCCGTGTCGGTGCCCGGCTGGCAGAAGACGAAATTGTGCGGGAGGTCATCGCCGTTCTCGAACTGGATCTTCACCGGCTGCGAGGGCTCCACGAGCATCTCGGCGGTGTCATACTTCATCTGCGCCGTCATCGTTTTGATCGTGAAGACGGCGGTCTCGGCCGCGGAAGCTGATAAAGCGGCGAGAAAGGCGAGGGCGAAGGCGGAACGAATCATCTGGGCGTGACCAAACGGCCCGCGCGGAGGAATTTTGCGTATTTCGGTTTCTCCGCTTGGCAGTTGGCGGCGTGGAAATACCTTCGGGCATGAGCGCGCGCACCTGGTTTCTCCTCAAAGCCTCCGACAAGGAAGTCTTCGGCCCTACCGATCTCGGCACCCTGAAGAGCTGGGCCGCCGAGGCCAAGATCTCACCCCTCGATAAGATCTCCTCGGACAACCAGCAGAGCTGGAACCGGGCCCCCATGATCGCCGACCTGCAGATGGACCTGCTCATCCAGATGCCGGACAACTACCTTTACGGCCCCACAAACGTTGCCACGATTCAAGAATTCCTCGCCACAGGTCAGATCGATGAGAACGTGACCATCATCAACTGCCTCGACAATACCGAGTCGCGCCTTGGCGACCTAGCCTGGTTCCGTGCGAGCCCGCATCAAACCCGCAGCGCCTACACCACGTTCCAGGGCACCGGCTACGACCGCTCGCCCGCGACCGATGACGCAGCGCAGCGCCGCATCGCCGCGCTAGAACGGCAGACGATGGAATTGCAGCGATCGGTCGATGAATGGCAGCAGGCCTATCTGAGGCTAAAGCAGCAGTTTGTCGAGTTGATGGGCCGTGAGCCGCTTTGACCCCTACTCTGTGCCGGCATGCAAACAATCCGCAACGCCACGATCGCCCCGCCAAAACGGCAGGTGGCGCAGCCTCGGGTGCTGCCGCAGCAGGAGCCGCCATGGCATGTGATCCTGCTGGATGACGATCATCACACTTTCCGCTATGTGGTCGAGATGCTGGAGGACATCTTTGGGCATCCGGTGGAGATCGGCTTCAAGATGGCCACGGAGGTCCATGAGAGCGGCCGGGTGATCGTGGCAACCGTCCACAAGGAGCTGGCAGAACTCCGGCAGGAACAGATTCATTTCTACAAGCCCCGCCAGCCCTACCAGGACTGCAAAGGCCAGATGAAAGCGGTCATCGAGCGCTCAGAGTAAGTTCGATTTCATCTTGGGACATGCTGTCTTGCGATGACCGAAGATCGCGGCTAAGGCGATTGACTTATGAAGTTTGTACTTGGAGTGATTTTGACCGCAGTGGCGGTGTTTACATGGGAAACCTTGTCTTGGACTGCGCTCGGCTGGCACGAGGGTTCCTGGCGTCAGTTTCGTGATGAGCGGGCGATGGCCGAGTTACTGTCGCCAGCGATGGAAAACGCCAACACACAGGCCACCAGCGGCGCGGGCCTGTATGTGATGCCTGCCCGTCCCCGGCACTCAAAGCACGCCACGCCGGAGGAGATCCGGAAAGCGGTGGCTGACTTCGAGAAAGCACGGGAGGATGGTCCTTTCGTCTATGCCGTGGTGCGTCCCGGAAAGCGGGAGATGAGCATGAGCGAGAATTTGACCGCGTCCTTCCTGCGCACCCTTGTGTGTGCCGCGCTGATTGCCGGCATGTTGACTCCCGCGATGCTGGGTTATCCCGCCCGCATCGGTTTCGTGTCCGCCGCGGGCCTGTTCGCCGGCCTGGTGTGCGAGCTCCCGATGTGGATCTGGTTCGAGCATTCGGGCCGCGACACGATCGTGAATGTGGCCGATCATTTTTTTGCCTGGGTGATCGGCGGTTCTGTTCTGGGCTTGTTCGTCGGCAAGGATGTCGTGATCACGAAGGACATGTAAGGCCGCCATATCTCTGCTGGCAAAACCAATGCCACGGGTGACATTCCCTCCAATGAGTTCTCAACCCTCCTCTCCCCGGGCAGCCCTGCGACTGGCCTTTTACTTCGCGGCGGTGGCGCTGGCTCTCATTCACGTGTTTGTGACTTTCCGCGGCCTCAGCAGCGTTGAAGGCATGCAACAGGCCCAGTTGGCCCGGCAGGTGGCGCGAACTTTTTCCTGGCAGACGAAAGTAATTCAGCCCTACGCCTGGGCCCAGATGGAAAAGGCGGGCAAATCCCCTTCCCCACTCGCCATGGCGGAGACTACCCAGCCACCGCTGCAGCCGCTCGTACTCGCCGCGGTATTTCGCATTTTCCAGCCACTCGGCGAATACGCCCCCTACAAAGGCAGCAATCCGATCTACTTCTTCGACCGTCTCATCGCCGCGTTTGGCGTCGTCTGCTGGCTGCTAACCATGTTCTTCACCCACGGCGCAGCGCGGAGGCTTTTCAATGAAAAGGTGGCGGCCATCACGGCCATCTCGCTGCTGGTGTGCATGCCCGGCTGGGAAATGGCCACGAGCGGCTCCTCAAGGGCCTTGCTGTCAATGCTCTTCGCTCTCGCCTTCCGGCTTCTGGCCTCCGCTTTCATCCGATCGTCGGAAGGGCAACCGGTGAGTTCCATGGCGATCGGCATTGGCCTCGTCTGTGCCGCGATGGTGCTCACCCACTGGCTGGCCGCTTGGCTCGTGCTCGGGCTTGTTGTCAGCGTGGCCGTATTCCTACCTGGCGGCCGCCTTGGTGCGGTCCTGGTAGCCGTGCCGCCTCTGATCGCCCTGACCGCCTGGGGCTGTTGGCAGATGCAGCTCTGTGGTGATCCGCTGGGTGCCACTAAGGCGCTTTTCCAAGCCCAGCTTGCCTCTGTGAATGTCGACAGCGTGCAGCGAGACCTCAGCCCCGGGCTGACCAGCCTAGTGCTCGACGACCTTCTCCGCCGCCTGGGACTGAGCTGGCAGGAGCAGCTCTCGAGCCTGTACGGTTATCTTGGCTATGGTGCCGTAGCCTCGTTCTTCTTCCCTTCCCTGCTGCACCCTTTCCGCCATGCGGAGACTGCCGGTGTGCGTTGGTCGCTGGCTGTTGTCTTCATCAGCCTGCTCTCCGGCATGGGTTTTGTCGGCCTGCCAGACAAACTGGCGGACGACAATGCGCTTTACCTCGTGATCACCCCCGCATTGAGCCTCTTTGGCGCGGCCATGCTCGTGGTGATGTGGTCTCGACTGCACAGCGGCCACACCTTCTGGGCGCAGTGGGGCGGGCCCGCCGTCGCGCTGGCCATCACCGCGCTGCCCATGCTGGTGAACCTTCCCGTCTATCTCAAGTTCGGCCTCACCCTCGGCAGCCGCATGCAGCCACACTGGCCCCCCTATGTGCCCGAGCGTGCCGCGGTGCTGCGCGAACTCCTGGAGCCGGATGAGTATCTGCTCTCCGACGCTCCCGCCTTTGTCGCGTGGTATGGGGATGTGCCTTGCGCCGCCCTGCCGGCGCAGAGGGAGGATTTCAGCGGCTTCCAAAAGACTGCTGCAGAGCGGAAAGCACGCCTTGCGGGCTTTGTCATGACCCCGGTCTCCGCGAGGTGTGACCGCTTCTCCGACATCTTTACCGGTCCCTACGCCGAGTGGCGGGACCTGATCATCCGCGGCCCCATGCTGGCCTTTGAAAAAGACTTCAACCCCTCGCCGGATTTCCCGTTCAAGATCATCCACCCGCTGATCGTCGTGCCGGTGGGCAGCAAAGAGAATCTCAGCATTCCGATGGTCTTTTACTCGAACCGCAACCGCGTGCCCGCACCGGCGGAGGCAAAGAAGGAAGAATAGCCCTAATCAGGCCTTCGCGGGTCGCGAGTTTATCTCGCTCACCTGGGTGTTGAGGGTGCAGAAATCGTACACGATGCCGGCGAGAAACAACCCGCCGGTGAGTAGATAAAGGATGCCCGTGCCCCACTTGCCCAGGTAGAATCGGTGAATGCCAAAGACGCCAAGAAAGGTCAGCAGCAACCAAGCCACGGACTAATCGAG
>JBJONJ010000279.1:0-3216 GCA_046051905.1 Verrucomicrobiota bacterium | reverse complement strand
CCCACCGGCGGCCTGCTCGCCTCACCGTATGCCTATTCGAAGCATGGCCAGAGCGGCCTGGAGATCAGCGAACTGCTGCCAAACCTCGCCCAGCATGCCGATGACCTCTGCGTGCTCCGCTCCTGCCACACGGACAATCCCAATCACGGCCCCGCGCTGCTGCTCATGAACAATGGCACCATGACCGAGCGCGTGCCCAGCATGGGCTCCTGGCTCAGCTACGGCCTCGGCAATGAAAACGCCAACCTGCCCTCCTTCGTCGTGCTTTGTCCTGGCAAGCCCGTGCGCTTCTCGATCTTGTGGAGCAGTGCGTTCCTTCCCGCGCAGCATCAGGGTGTTTACATCAATCACTCGAATCTCGATCCGAAGCAGATGATCCCGTGGCTGACCAACAGCCGCCTCGCATCCAGCGACCAACGCAGGCAGCTCGATCTCATGCAGACGCTCAATGCCGAGCATCTCGCCGCGCGTGGCGGAGCCGATGTGATGCTCAATGGCCGCATCCAGGCTATGGAGACCGCCTTTCGCATGCAGTCCGCCGCCACGGGTGCCTTCGATGTGAACCTCGAGCCTCAAAAAGTCCGCGAGATGTATGGCACCGGCCATTTCTCCAACGGCTGCCTCATGGCCCGCAGGCTCGTCGAGCGTGGTGTGCGCTTCGTGCAGGTCTATTACGGCAACGGCCAGCCCTGGGACACCCATTCCAACCACGAAACCGCCACGCGAAAACTCGCCGCCGACATCGACCGTCCCATCGCCGCCCTCATCGCCGATCTCAAGCAGCGTGGCATGCTCGATGACACCCTCATCGTCTGGGGGGGCGAGTTCGGCCGCACGCCCGTGAGCGAAAACGGCAATGGCCGCGATCACAATCCGCATGGCTTCTGCATGTTCTTCGCTGGTGGCGGAGCCCGCGGCGGCACCGCTTATGGTCAGAGCGATGAGTTCGGCTTCAAAGCCGCCGTGGATAAAATGCACATCCACGACATCCACGCCACCATCCTGCATCTCCTTGGCATCGACCACGAAAAGCTCACCTACCGCTATGCTGGCCGCGATTACCGCCTCACCGATGTGCATGGCCGCGTGCCGCGGGCTATTGTGGGATGAAGATCACTTCGCTGGCAGCCACTGCGCCGCGTCGATGATCACATGCCCGGTGGTGCCTTCGTTGCGGATTTCGAGCCAGTTGGTTTTGCCAGCTTCGAAGCGGAAGGTGCCGAGGAGCATCAGGTTGTGCTTCTCCGTGGGCTTTTCCTTCTGGTTCACGATCACCGTTTTTTCGCCATCGGCGTGGTGGATGATGACGGGGACTTTTTCGGCACGATTGCCGAGGGCGGTGTAGGCGATGGCGACGCGATACTGGCCTGCGGTGGGGAGATTGGGCGTGAAGCGAGCCTTTTGCTCGCCTTTGAGGCTGTCGCCATCGTGGCGGTAGCCTTGGCCGACGAAACCGGGGGTGGTGTGGCCTTCGGAGCTGAAGCCAGTCAGATCGGCCTCGCTGTCATCGACGACGATGCCGCCGAGCTGCTCCTTGGTGAAGGCGACATGCTCCGGCATGGGAGGAGACTCGAAATCGAGCACCTGACCATCGGCGAAGAGCTTCTCTTTGAGCTTAGCGTAGTCGAGTTTTTGCAGCTCGACGCCGTTTTCAATGGCGAGCACGGCGGCGGTGGCGGCGCTTTGACCCATGACCATGAAGACGGGCTCCATGCGGATGCTGCCATACGAGATGTGGCTGGCGCTGAGGCAGACGGGCACGAGCAGGTTGGTGCATTCCTCGGCCTTTGGCGTGATGCTGCGGTAGCTGATCGGGTAAGGACGCACGCCGATCTGGATGTCGCCCTCGTTGCGGGCAAAGCCTTCTTTGGTGACGTAGCGCTGCGTGTGGTGACTGTCCATGTTGTAGGCACCCATACCCACGCTGTCTTCGACGATGACGCGGCGTTTGCAGTTTTGCTCGCTCATGACGTAGCCGCCGATCAGGCGGCGGGCCTCACGCACATACATCTGGCGCGGCCAGTTCCCGTTGTCGGTGAACTCATCCTTCGCCAGGCCCCACTGTGAGTAGTAGGCGCGGATTTTCTCGGGCACACGCGGATGGTTTGCGAGGGTCCACATGAGGCCTTTTTGATAGTCTTCGTGCGCTTTCCAGATCTTCGCCCGCGTGGCGTAGTCGCCATCCGGGTAGTCGTAATTCATGCCGATCATGTCGGTGCTGAAGGCGAAGTTGTTGTTCGTGTCCGTCTTGCGGTTCGGCATCGGCGTGGGAGCCCAGGGATGACGTGGATCACCGGCCTCGCAGTTGCGCAGAAGCAGTTCGAATTGCTTTTCGTCGTAGTTTTCCGGCTTGGGGAAGGGGACGCGGTTGGAATCGTCGTCCGTGTTGCACATGCGGAAGTTGTAGGCCTGGATGCGGTGGTCGCCGGCGCCATCCTTGCCCTCAGGCATCGGCGTGACGCCCCAAATGAGGCCGCTGCTCGGATCGCCCGGCTTCACATACGGATCGACGTTCTTGATGAACTGATGGTGCTTCGCCCCGGCCATCTGGAGGCCGTTGATGGTCTCACCATACTGCGAATTTGGCTCGCGGCCGACGTGGTAGCTCACACCGGCCTTCGCCATGAGATCGCCTTCGTAGCTGGCGTCGATGAACATCGCGCCCTGGAACTCACGACCACTCTCCATGACAATCTTGACGATCCTTGACCCTTCTTTGACCACACCCTTCTTCAAATCGAGCCGCTCACCGAACACGACCGTCACCTTGTCCTTCACCTTGGCGAGCATGGCGTCGTAGATCTCCGTCGCCGCGTGGGGCTCGAAGGTCCACATGGTCGTTTCGGTGCTGGAGTTGCCATGTGGGCGCTTGGCGTAGTATTGCTCGCGGGTCTGCTGCTTCCACTTCGCGGGATCGGCGTAGTAGGTGAAGACGTTCGAGTAAAATTCACGCGAGATGCCGCCGATGGCTTTTTTGTTGCCGATGTCCGTCGCCCCGAGTCCGCCGGTGGTGAGGCCGCCGAGAAACTTCGTCGGCTCGATCAAAACCGCCGTTTTGCCCATGCGAGCCGTCTGAATGGCCGCCGCGACACCACCGGACGTGCCGCCGTAGATGACGACATCCGGCGCGGCGAAGGCTTGGAAGGTAACAAGAGCGAAAAGCGAGGTCAGGACGGGTTTCATGCGGGCGCATTTCAACGCCTGCGAAAGCCCGCT
>JBJONJ010000278.1:0-3069 GCA_046051905.1 Verrucomicrobiota bacterium | reverse complement strand
TTTGGTGGAGCATAGCGGGTTCGAACCGCTGACCTCCTGCATGCCATGCAGGCGCTCTACCAACTGAGCTAATGCCCCGGAAATGAAAACCGGCTCCCCTCTTTCGAAGGGAGCCGGAGACTAGATGGACTCAGAGTTTTGACAAGCAGGTTTTTGACCTTTTTGTCATCGTTGAGTGGCGAAATTACTTCTTCTTTTTGGTGTCGCCTTTTTTGGCGTCAGCAGCAGGCGCGGCAGCGGCGGCAGGAGCAGGCGTCGCGGTCTGAGCGAAGACCTTGAAGGTGTCCTTCAGCTTGGCGAGTTCCTTCTTGCCGTCTTCCTTGACCTTGTCGGTGATGGCGTCTTTGCCGTCCTTGTCTTTCGCGGCTTCGAAAGCAGCGACAAACTGGGTGACTTCAGCCGAACTGCCTTTGGCGGCTTCGCTGGCGAGCTGGACGAAAGCCCAAGCGAGCGGGAGGTTCGGCTTGGCTTCGGAAGGCGTGGCGGCGACACCGGACTGTCCATGCAGCATGGCGAGGCGGATAAGCGCGAGGATGGAGCCCTGCTGAGCGGCTTCTTCGTAGTAGGACTGGGCGGCGATCAGGTTGAGCGGCATACCAGCGCCACGGGCGTTGAGGTCGCCGTAGATGATCTTGGACTCGGTGTAGCCAGCGTCAGCAGCGCGCTTGAACCAGCCAGCGGCGGCGATGATGTCCTGGGTGATGCCAGTGCCATTCGCGTAGAGACCAGCAAGCTGGTTCATGGCAGGAAGCACGCCAGCGTTGGCAGCGGCGAGGTAAAGCTGGAAGGCTTTTTGCGGATCAGCGTCCACCACGGTGCCGGTTTCGTAGAAGCGACCGACGGCGAAATAAGCTTCAGCAGAGCGAGCCTGGGCGGCAAGGCGGTAGGCGTCGAGGGAGTTCTTGGGATTCGGGGCGATCAGGATGTCTTCTGCCTTCCACTGGCCTTTGTCATCGGGCTTGGTGCCAGTTTTGGCGATGCCGGTTTCAAAAGCCTGCGCGAGGCGGAGGAGAGCGGTAGCGTCGTTGCGGGCAGCAGCCTGCTGGTAGTTTTTGAAGGCTTTTTCAGCGTCCGGCTTGATGTCCGGGTCCATGCCGCGCTCATAGAGCTGGCCGAGAAGGGTGTGGGCGGCGGCAAGGCCTTTGCTGCCAGCGCTTTCGAACTGGGCGACGGCGGCTTTGACGTCTTTCTTCACCAGCTTCGGAGAATCAGCGGTGTCAGGGTCGCCATTGAGAAGGCGGGCACCGTAAACGCCGAGAGCGGTGGCGCTGCCTTGCTTGGTGGCTTCTTCCAGCATCTGGAGGGCCTTCTTGTGGTCCTGCTGGGCCACGCCGGCGACACCTGCGGTGTAGATTTGATAAAGAGCGAGCGAGCTTTCGCCGTCGCCATCTTTGCTGCCGGCCTCGAAGAGTTCGACGGCCTTCTTGGCATCCTGCGGGATGACAGCCGAGACGGTGCCATTGAGGTGAAGCTGGGCGACGGTGCGACGGGCGAGCTTGTTGCCGGCGGCCTGGGCTTTGAGGATCAGGTCGATGGCTTCCTTGGCGCGCTCAGCGTCCTGCTTGAAGGCCTGGAGATAGACCTGGGCGAGCTCGATCTGGGCGGCGGGGATGTCACCGGCCTTCTTATAATACGTGACGAGGTCGTTCACGTTGACGTTCTGCAGGCCGGCGGCCCAATGGGCGACGAGGTAGCTGGCGTTCGGGTCGTTCTTCTCATCCGCGAGCTTTTTGGCGGCGGCGAAGGCGTCATTCACCTTTTTGCTGAACTCACCCACGGCCTCGGGCTTTGTCTGTGCATTCTTTTCGAAATCAGTCTGGGCGGCTTCCAGTCCATCCACGAGTGTTTTGACTTCGGGGCTCTGATTTTTCAGATCGTTGGTTTCGATGCCGGCGACTACGGCGAGCGCGGCGACTTTGAGTTTGATTGCTGTGAGGAGCATAGATGGTTGTACGGAGAGTGGCCTTTTGACCCCGTGATGCGGGGAGCGTTCATTTTTGGGGATAAAGGCCTAATAAAGCAAGTCTTTGTTTGTTCAGAATGGCGAAGCAATTCGTCACGAGCGAGTCAACGCCACCCGCCTGCCGCCGTTGTATGAGAGGTTGAACGATTCCCGCAATTCATCCATGCTCACCATCCCATGGCTGAAAACGCGACTCTCTCTGCACCCACCGCAACCCCGCCAGGCGGAGCCACCGAACCCGCCGGCAAGCCCGAGAAGAAGGACTTCAAAAAGCGCAACGAAATCCCCACGGCGGAGGAGCTGCTCGCGTCGATCAACCGTGCCCTGCCCTTCTCCGACGAGGCCGAAAAAGGCGTGCTTTCCTGTCTGCTGCAGGACCCGAACGAGCGGCTCAGCGACTGCCGCGTGAACCTGCCCGCGCACGCCTTCTACCACGAGGCGAACCGCACCATCTACGAGAAGCTGCTCGAGTTTTACGACAAAAATCTACCCGTCGATCCTGTTACGCTCACCCACACGCTGCGTGACCAGAACCTGCTCGACAAAGTCGGCGGCGCGGCGGCCATCAGCGATCTTTTTTCCTTCACACCGATCTCCGCGCACTTCCCGTTCTACAAAAAGATCGTGATGGAGAAGCACATCCTGCGCGAGCTCATCCACGCGTCGTCGCTGAACATCCACTACGCCTACGAGCACGGCAAAGAGCAGCTCGATGAGGACATCGATACCGTGCTCGACCACGCGGAGCAGCGTGCGCTGGCCGTGCGGCAGCAAATCGGCGCGAAGGAGGGCATCAAATCGCTTTCCCAGCACGTGATGGACGCCATCGACAGCATTCAATACATGCTGGAGCACCCCGGCCAGCTCCGCGGCCTGTCCACCGGCTACACGAAGCTCGATACGCTCAGCAGCGGCCTGCAAGGCGGCGAAATGTTCGTCATCGCCGCGCGTCCCTCGATGGGTAAAACCTCCTTCGCCATGAACGTGGTCGAGCACATCGCGGTGGACTGCAACACGCCCTGCGCGGTCTTCTCCCTCGAAATGAGCGCCACCATGCTGGTGCGTCGTTTGCTCGTCTCCCGGGCACGACTCAGCATGCAGGATCT
>JBJONJ010000277.1:0-3231 GCA_046051905.1 Verrucomicrobiota bacterium | reverse complement strand
GCTCTAGCCTTACATGCCTTGATGTGAGAATTAGCCGCTGATCCGGGGACAAAATGATGAGTTCAGAGTACCCAATGATGCGGTCCTGAGATTCTGACACCTGCAACTTCCACTTTGCTCCGCTGGCACTCGATTTGAAAACTAGGTTTTGATCCTCCACCCTTACTTCGGTGAAGTGCTTTGTGAGCGGAATGAACAAATCAGAAGCAAGTAGATGACTTGCGCCAGAGCAGAGAATAAACAGAGCTAAGAGTGATTTTTTCATGGATTCGGTCCGTGTTGAGTTTTGTTCTGGCAGCCAGGTGAGGCCCAGTCTTTGCCTGGGTAGACGGTGATATTTGAAGTGAGTTCTTTTTTTCGGCAGCGAATTTCATTGTCACCATATCCCGAATACCCACCCCCCATGTTAAATGTGTCGGCGTTAGCAGAGTTTGATTTTATGCCATCGTATGTAGCTTCATCGGCATTGGCTATCGAATCACCATCACTGTCAGCCCGGCCTCCTAGTGCGTTGTAAATTGTTAAATGATGTAGTTCATGGGTAATGGTCTCGGCGACACACTTGATGCCCTTGCCGGTCCCGGTAACCGTCACGCTTCCGTATGGAGCTGCCCCAACATATGTTTCAGGGCCAGTGTTGGTTGTGGGTGCATCAGGACCTAATCGAAGAATCGAGTCCGTCCCTGGAAGCGTGTACCCGAAGCTTGCAGTGCTGTCGTAAAGGGCCGTTCCTGGAATCCCGCATACACCCCCATCCTTCCAATAATAGAACCAGTTCGGATCACTGCCAGCACTAGTGCCAGGATGATTCGTCGCATCGCGTGGGAAGAAAACTTCAAAATCTCCTTTGTTAGTGATGATAGCACCGTCGCGCTGGAACTCCGCCTGCTTGGCCCCAAAGTCGGAGTTGTTCGCGGGGAGGGTGGTGAAGGTGGCTTTGCAGATCAGGTTATCACCAGTGACGGTGGGCTTGCCGTCCGTGTGAAGCGGGTCCCAGGCGAAGGTGGAGCCGCTGATCTGCGGCAGGATGAACTTGCAGCGGTCCTTGAGCTTCTGTCCTTTGTAGGGCGTGGCAGCGAGGCACCCGGCAGGCTTGACGAGCATCTTGAGGTCCATCGTAAGCACACCCGTGGATGCGGTGCTGTAGGTGAACTCGTTTTTTCCATCTCCACTGTCGTCAGCCGCGCTCACCGGGGAGCCTTTCGGAGTGACCCAATCAAAGTCTGGCACATACAACGTCGCGCTTTTGCCTTCCGCGAAGAAATCGTAGCTCTCATCATGAACTCCCAAGATCGCCTGTGGCGAATTGACAGGCACCACCCCTTCCTGGGCGGTGGGAAAATCCAAGGTGTAGTCGTAATCGGGCCGTGGTTCCTCCTTATACTTCGGGTCCGTCCCGATGTGGACGAATGTGACTTTGTATTTCGCGCCCCTTGGAAGATAGAATGGGTCAGGAGTCTGCACTGCTCCGTATTTACTGTTGGTGCGGTATCGCTTCTGAGTGTTGAGATCTCCCTCGAGAGGTTCAAGAACGACCCGATATTTTTCGGAATGACTGACACTGTGATCTCCGAAGGTCACGGAGACTGGAACTGGAGAAGGAGGTGGATTGGCGGGCGGCCCGGCGGGATTTCCTCCCGGATTGGGCGGTGTGCTGGCGAAACTGGTGGTGTTGCTGGCTCCAGTGTTTTCAGCTACGTCAGAATAGGTGTCGCCATCTGTATCTGAGGAGCGCGGGTTGGTGCCGATTTGCTCTTCTTGGCTATTGAGAAGACCATCGTTGTCGGGATCGGCGGTGAGATCGTTGGTGGGATCAGCATCGGTGGCGTTGCTCACCAGCGGCGGGAACCCGTAGAGCTGCTCCCAGCCATCGTTCATCTCGTCGTAGTCGCTGTCCGGCTGGTTGGGCACGGTGCCCAGCAGGTACTCCTGGTAGTTGGTGAGGCCGTCAAGGTCACGGTCGAGAGCTGCGTCGTTCACGGCGGGGTTGAGGCCAAAGGCATTCTCGTAAAAATCGGGCAGGCCGTCGTTGTCGGCATCCATGCCAGTGACGGTGAGGGAGGCGGGAAGGCGGCGCGGGCTGCCGCCGGTGCCGCTATGGCTCAGCGTGATGGCGGGGTAGTGTACCCTGCCCGCCTCGGTGTGGGTGGCGTCAAAGGCCAGCGTCACCGTGGCGCTGGAGTGGGCGGGCACGGTGCCGGAGGTGGCAGTGGCGGAAAGGAAGGGCAGTCGCTCCCAGCGCAGGCGCAGGTTGCTGGTGAGATAGTTTTGATTGTACACCAGGGTCTCGGCGACACCGTGGTCCAGGTCCTGGAAGCCCACGGTGCAGGAGTTCGCCGCCGTGGCCAGGGTGTGGTAACGGACCTCGAAGGCGCGGGAGGCAAACAGAACGATTTGGAAGGTCACCGTGCCGGGCCAGCCGGAGCGGGCCACATTCTGGTATTCGATCACGCAATGGTCGCTGAACTCCTGGAAATAAATATCCCCGCTGGTGAAAGGGTCCAGGTCGTCCCAGAACCCGGCGATCATGGAGGGCGGGCGGTCGTAGGCCGGAAAGGACCTGTTGGAGCCGTAGGGCAGCCAGGTGGTGAAGTCGATGTAACCCTCGGTGCAGACCTGCAAGGTGGAGCGGCTCGTGCCAAAGAAGGGAAAGGTGAACTGCGTGAGGCTCACCGGCTGGGAGTGGCTGATGTAGTTCGAGGCGGGCAGCAGCAGGGTGCCTGTGCCGCTGATCTCCTCCCAGGTGTAGGCGGGGCCGCCAGTGTTCGAGTTCAGCCAGCGGCCCGCCAGGAGGTCCTGCATGTCGAGCGACCAGTTCACGGCCTGCGCCGTGTCATTGCGCAGGGTGAGCACACGGGTCGTCGTGCCGCCCTGCGCCAGGCTCACATTCAGCGGCGCGGAGTAGCAGGCGAACTTCCCCGCGTTGAACCCCTCCCAGTCATCCGGCAGGCCGTTTGTGTTCGCATCCGCATTGACAAACGGGTTCCGGCCCGTCGTCACCTCGTCGAGATTGGTCACGCCGTCGGCGTCAAAATCCGCCAGTTGCGCGTTGCCGCCGTTTTGAGCATCCGTGTGGCGCAGCCGCCAGAACAGGCGCTCCGCCGTCGTGTTCAGTCCCAGCCCTGAAACCTGCGCCGCCCCGCCGAATACCACCGGCGCATAGGTCCAGTTGACCAGATCAGGGGATTGCTCCAGGAAATACGACCGGCCCAGCTTGCCCCACCATTGCAG
>JBJONJ010000276.1:0-4935 GCA_046051905.1 Verrucomicrobiota bacterium | reverse complement strand
CAATCACACTCAAGATTTGACACCTGATAAGAGTGCTGACGACGATCAACCAAGCTCACTCACCCCACGGCATCTGGAGTTAATTCAAATAATGGCGAAAGCAGCCCTTGTACAAGGCAATGTACTTCAGGATGCAGCAAACACAAAACGTGACCCTGCGTATATCGACTTCTTTAAGTCTATCCAAGTAACGGATGAAGCCATTGAGAAGCTAATCCAAATTATTCATGAGCGAAATTGGGAATCATCTACATTGAGAAATCAGTTCTTATTGATGCGCGACATATCGCCAAATGATCTGCAAAGCTACCTGCTACTTAATGAAGAAGTTACTGCTAGATACAGCAAAAAAATTAGCTCGGTGCTCTCTGAACCAGAATTATATGAAAGGTTTCGTAATTGGGAGAGGAAACGAAAAGGCGGTGTTAACATCATTCGAGATTAGCTTACAGCAAGGAAACGGGTTCAGACTCCAACTGGCTGACAAAATTTAGCTTGCTGCTTTGAACCGTAAGAGTCACGGCAAACCGCAACGACCTACGGGATGAAGTTGGAACGGCGTGCTTGGGAAGGCAGGGGTATCCCACGCCATGCAGAACCAGCGGCACCGCCAGCACAGCGTGGGGCAGTAGGTAGAAGCCTTTCGGCCTGCGTTTCGGGGGAGGAAAGAGGCGGAGACGGAGGAAGAGAAGGATTCCGTACCTTGCCATGACCTCATCCCGTGCCATCTAGCCCGCCGCCCATGCCCCGTCTTTCCACCTCGAAGCCCGTCCTTACCGTCCCGCCTGCCAACGCCAGCGTCATCACGCTGCCGAATGGCCTCGAAGTCCTCGTTCGAGAAGATCATGCACACCCGCTCGTCAGCGTGCAGGTATGGATCAAGGCAGGCAGCTTGCAGGAAGAACAGCACACCGGCGCCGGCATCGCGCATTGCGTGGAGCACATGCTTTTCAAAGGCACGGAGAAGCGTGAGGCCGCGCAGATCTCGCAAGGCATCCAGGCGCTCGGCGGCTATGTGAATGCCTACACGACCTTCAACCGCACGGTTTATTGGATCGACGGCCTCGCCGAGCACACCGATGGCTATCTCGACATCCTCGCCGACATGGTGCGCCACTCGAAGCTCGATGGCGATGAACTCACCCGCGAGATGGATGTGATCCGCCGCGAGATGGCGATGGGCCACGACGATCCCGGCGATACCACGCAGCACCTGCTGATGGGCACCGTCTTCCGCCAGCATCCGCTGCGCCATCCCATCATCGGGCACCGCGAGGTCTTTGATCAAATCACCCGCGCCGATGTGGCTGGCTTTGTGCAGCGTCACTACGTGCCGAACAATGCCTTCATCGTCATCGCGGGCGATGTGAAGACGGACGAGGTCCTCGAAGACGTGAAAAAGCATTTCGGCACCTGGAAGCGCCGTGCCTTTGATCCCGCGCTGCTGCCGCAGGAACCGCGTCAGCAAGGCAACCGCTATGCCGCAAAGAATTTCACCACCGATCTCACCCGCGTGGCCTTTGGCTGGCAGATCCCCGGCGAGAGCCATGCGGACAAGGCCGCGCTCGACGTTCTCGCCTTTCTGCTCGGCAGCGGCCGCAGCTCGCGTTTGTATCAAGAGCTGCGTGAGAAAAAAGCCCTCGCGCATTGGGTCTGGGCCGGAGCGTGGTGCGCTGCCGAATGCGGACTCTTCACCGTCGAGGCCGAGTGCAATCCCGCGGATGCCGCGAAGCTCCGCGAAAGCATGACGCAGGTCGTCGAGCAGATGCGCAAAACCGGCCCCGGCCGCCCGGAGCTCGACAAGGCGGTCCGCGCCACGCTGAGCAGCCAGATTCGCACGCTCACCACCGTGAAAGGCCAGGCCAGCTCGCTCGGACATGGTTGGCTGCTCGCCGGATCGCTCGACTACCAGCGCCAGTATCTCGCCGCTATCAGCGCCCTCACGCCCGATGCCATTCGCGAGGTCGCGCGGCGCTATTTGCTGCCCGAATCCATCTGCACCGTCCTCGTCGGCCCGGAGATCGGAAACGCGAAAACCATTCAGAACAGCTCCGAAAGCTCCCACGCTGAGATTCAGGCCTTCACGCTCAAAAACGGCCTCAAGCTCGTCGTTGGCGAAAACCCGCGCCTGCCGCTCGTCAGCATCCGCGCCAATTTTTTGGCTGGTGTGCCCGCCGAGACCGATCTCACCGCAGGCGTCACACAAATCTCCGCCCACATGCTGCTCAAGGGCACCAAGAAACGCAGCGCTGCCGAGATTGCCGCTGAGTTGGAGAACCGCGGAGGCTCGCTCACCTGCAATGCGGACGCGCATCGCTTCATTCTCGGTGCTGATGTCATGCGCGGCGATGAGGACGATGCGCTCGACCTGCTCTCCGATCTCACTTTGAACCCCGCGTTGCCCTCCACCAGCCTCGCCGATGTGAAGAAGCGCCAGCAGGCCAGCATCCTCGAAGAAAAAGAGGACCCACTCACCGTCGCGCTGCGCAAGGCACGTCGCGAAATCTTCGCCGGCCAGCCCTTCCACCGCACCGCGCTCGGCAACGAGCAAACCGTCGCCAGCCTGAAGCTCAGCGACTGCCGCGATATGATCCGCGCCAGCTTTGCCACGCACAACGGCGTGCTTTCCGTCTTCGGCGATGTGAAGGCCGCCGAGGTCAAAAAGCAGGTCGAAAAGGCCTTCGCGAAGCTTCCAAAAGGGCCGCGCCACTCCACCCACAGCCGCACCTACCACGCCAGCGCCAAACCCGCCGCGTGGACCGAGCATCTCGACAAGCAGCAGGCCGTGCTCGTCGTCGGTTTCCGCACCGTCGGCCTGGAAGACCGCGATGTGCATGCCCTCAGCCTCATTGACGAGGCCTGCAGCGACATGGGCAGCCGCCTTTTCAATCGCATCCGTGAGGAACTCGGCCTCGCCTACTACATCGGAGCGCAAAACTTCGCCGCCATGGGCGCTGGAGCCTTCTACTTCTACGTCGGCACCGATCCGAAGAAGGTCAAACTCGCCGAGAAGGAACTCATGGCGCAGATCAACGACCTCGCCGCCAACGGTCTGCACACCGACGAGATCGAACGCGCCCGCGTGACGTGGCGCAGTTCGTGGCTGCGAGCCCAGCAAGGCAATGCCGGCATGGCCGACAGCCTCGCCTGGCATGAGCTGAACGGCCGCGGCTGGGACTACTTCCAAAAGCTCCCCGGCATCATGGCCGACATCAGCGCCAAAGAAATCCAGCGTATCGCCGCCAAGTATTTCGGCGATAAGAAGGCCTTCATCGTTCGGGTGCTGCCGAAATGAGGCCCTCCTCACCCTACTGGGCTCCACGGGCAGTCAATTTTGACGATTTGCGTCGTCTGACGCGTGCAACTTCCCCTCGCTGGCCGCGTTTCACACCTGCCTTTCCTCCGCTCCACGCCCCTGCCCTATGCCGAATTTGATCGACGTCCTCGTCCACACCGCTGC
The DNA here is from genome assembly GCA_046051905.1 of Verrucomicrobiota bacterium. GTDB lineage: Bacteria > Verrucomicrobiota > Verrucomicrobiia > Verrucomicrobiales > Verrucomicrobiaceae > Prosthecobacter. The sequence continues at coordinate 1,475 of JBJONJ010000276.1, read as the reverse complement.
CTCCGCCGGTTGCGCCGAGCCAACCCGCCTCCGCCACTCGCTCGAACTCGCTGCAGACAAGCGCCAGCCGCTCGTGGATGCCCTGGTGGACGCGAACATGGTCGATGAGGACCGCTTTTTCGAAAAACTCGCCACCGGTCTCGGCATCCCGTTTGATGAAAATGGGGCCGCCGATGCTCCTGAAGGCATCCACAACCGTTTCCCGGCCAAGATTGCCCTGCGGCATCGCGTCTTCCCCACGCAGATCTCGAACACCGAGGCCACGCTCATCACCTACAACCCCTTTGACCTCTCCGCGCGGCAGGCCGTGGGCCAGGAACTGCGCAAACGTGTGCACTGGCAGATCGCCACACGCCACCGCATTCTCGAAGCACTGCACCAGGGCTACGGCGTGGGCGCAGAGAACTTTGAGGAGCTTCTCGAAGGCCGCGAGGCCGGTGACGACAACGACGATCTCAAGCAGGAGACCACCGTGCTCGACGAAGCCGACGAAGAGGCCACCGTGCTCAACTTCGTGAACCAGATCTTCCGCGAAGCGCTCAAGGAACGCGCCACGGACATCCATGTGGAGCCATTGGAGAAGGATCTGCGCATTCGTTATCGCGTCGATGGCAAGCTGCTCGAAGTGCCCGTGCCGCCGAACATGCGCCTGCTGCAAAACTCGCTCGTCTCACGCCTCAAAATCATGGCGCACCTCGACATCGCCGAGCGTCGCCTGCCGCAGGATGGCCGCATCAACCTCGAACTCGATGGCGAGCCCATCGACGTGCGTGTGGCCACCATCCCGAGCGTGAACGGCGAGTCCGTGGCGCTGCGTCTCCTCACCCGCAAGAAGTTCGACATGAACGCCATCGGGCTCGACGAGAAGACCGAGGCCACGTTGAGAAAACTCATCGCCGCGCCGAACGGCATCATCCTCGTCACCGGCCCCACCGGCAGCGGTAAATCGACCACGCTCTACACGCTGCTCAAAGAGCTCAACACCAAGGACCGCCGCATCGTCACCATCGAAGATCCGGTCGAAAACAAGCTCGATGGCGTCGTGCAGATCGCCGTGAAACCGGAAATCGACCTCACCTTCGCCGCAGGCCTGCGCAGCATCCTCCGCGGTGACCCGAACGTCATCATGGTCGGTGAAATGCGCGACCAAGAGACCGTCGAGATCGCCATCCGCGGCGCTTTGACCGGTCACTTGGTGCTTTCCACGCTCCACACCAATGACGCAGTCGGCGGCATCTCCCGTTTGCTCGACATGGGCATCGAGCCCTTCATGGTTTCCTCCTCCGTGCGAGCCTTCCAGGCCCAGCGCCTCGTGCGCACGCTTTGCGGCGCGTGCAAACAGCCCGCGCATTACGAAGAAGCCTACTTGAAGAACATCGGCGTCTCCGAAGAGCTGAAGCGCACCTTCTTCAAGCCTGTCGGCTGCCGTTCCTGCCGTGGCACCGGCTTCACCGGCCGTCTCGCCATCATGGAAA
>JBJONJ010000275.1:0-4044 GCA_046051905.1 Verrucomicrobiota bacterium | reverse complement strand
GGAGAGCCGAGCGAAGCGAGACAGACAGCCGAAGGCTGCCCGCAGGGAAGCGAAGCGCATCCATGGGGACAGAAGAATCCAATCATTCTCCTGTCCCTATTCTTCTGTCGATGATGCATTGTCGAGTCTTCGCGAGGCTCTCCGTATTCCCCAAGATGATCCGTCCAACCTTCCTTCTTCTTTTTGTCTCCACCGCCGTCGCTCTCGAGTATCCGCACGTCACCGCCGAGCCGCAAAAGACCGGCTGGCCGCTGACGGCGGAGGAACGGGCCTATGTCATCGACAAGCCGGAGTATGAGCGGCGGCCGGGTCGTGAGTCGAACAAGCATCTGCCGCAGCTTTGGCCGCAGGTGCCGAGCGCAGGCCACTTCGGCGGCGATTCGTGGCTGAAGCTTCACGAAGCCCATGTGAAGACCGTGCAGGCGAATCAAGGCCCGCTGGATGTGCTGCTCGTCGGCGACAGTATCACGATTCAGTGGGGCGATTCATGGAAGAAGCATTTTCCCGACCTCAAAGCCGTGAACATCGGCATCGGCGGCGACAAAACGCAGAATGTGCTCTGGCGGCTCGACCACGGCGGTGTCGAGGGACTCCAGCCGAAGGCCATCGTGCTCATGATCGGTAACAACAACATGTTCTTCACGCCCGAGACCGGCGTCGAGGCCGCCGCGCTCGGCATTCAGATGTGCGTGAAGAACCTGCGCGAGAAGTTCCCCGCCGCCGCGATCATCGTGGCGAAGATCCTGCCCGCTCATGCGCCCGGCAATCGCTTCTACGAGGACATCAAGAAGACCAATGCCGCCCTCGATCCGCTCAAGCTCGACAGTGATGGCAAAGTGAAGGTGCTCGACCTGTGGAGCGATTTCACCAATGCCGATGGCTCGATCAAGAAAGAGCTCTTCACGCCGGATAACATTCATCTCTCGCCAGCTGGCTATGCGGTTTATGCGAAGAAGTTGAAGCCACTGCTGAAGTGAACTGAGATCGACAGGAGAATGGGGACAGAAGAATGGAGTTCAGATTCTTCTGTCCCCATTCTTCTGTCGATGATCTTCAAAATCGTCTCGGATGAGCCGTATTCGCCTCATGCTTCGTCTTTGCTTTCTCATCGCTTGCTTGGTCACACCGTTGGCTGCACTTCATGCCGCTGACACACCGGCTGTCCAGATCACCGACCGCACGGTCGTGTTCACGCACACGAGCACGGATGCAAAGGACCCTGCGAACACCTCGGGCTACAATCTGGGGCCGAGCATCTCGATGCTGCCGGATGGGCGGTTGATGGCGGTGTGGTTTTCGTCGCCTTCGGAGGGGGCGGCGTCGCAACGCATCGTGCGGGCGTTTTCAGAGGATCAAGGTCGCACTTGGGGCGCGGCGAGCGTGTTGCAGGATTTCGAGGGCCAGGCGGATTTCGATCCGGTGCTGTTGGTGGCCGGGAGCGAGACCTTTCTCGTCTTCTCCGCCTTCACGCCGCAGCTCGCCATCTACTGTCGGCGCAGCAGCGACTCCGCGAAGACATGGACCGAGCCGGTGAAGCTGAACCAGCCGAACCACACCACGCGCTCCAACGGCATCCGTCTCTCCTCGGGCGAACTCCTCGTGCCGCTGCACCTGCGTGGGACCAAGGCAGGCGGTGTGTTGAAATCGAGCGATGGCGGCCAGACATGGAAGCGTTTCGGCGCGGTGGCGAATCCCGAAGGCCAAGGCGGCGAGCCGACCATCGCGGAAACGAAATCCGGCGCGATTCACATGATCCTGCGCACCAAAGACGGCCAGCTCTGGCGCTCCATCAGTCGCGACAAAGGCGAGACTTGGAGCGCGACCGAGAAGACTGGACTCACTTCCACATCGAGCGCCAGTCACCTGCTCTGCACGCGCGATGGCACCCTCGTCCTCACCTCCAATCCCGGCCCCGTGCCGCTGCGCTTCCCGTTGCTGCTGCGCACGTCACGCGATGAAGGAAAGACCTGGAGCGAACCGACCTTGCTCGCCGATCGCCCCCAAAAAGTCGGCGGCTGGTCCACCTGCTACCCCAGTTTGACCGAACTGCCCGACGGCACACTCGTCGCCCTCTGGGCCCAGATCAAAAGCTCTCCTGGGGAGCTGTATGGGGACATTCACTCGGCGCGGATCACACTGAAAGACTGAAAGGTGGCTGTGACGCGCCAACCACTATACCGATGATCAACCGCAGCTCCGCCGTGCCATGAAAGCCTCCCTCATCCTCCTCGCCACCTTCTTCGCCACCCTCCGTCTGCTCCATGCGGCCGACGATGGCATCAACTGGCTCGTCCGATACGATGGCAAAGCATTGCCTGCATCGCCTTGGGCTGCGATGGGCAAACCGAACGCCAAGCTCGCAGACGGTGCACTGCATCTGATCGACGACTCAAAAGAGGACATGGCCGCTTTTGAAGCGGAGTGGAAGGGCGATCTCGAGGGTCAGGAGATCATCGTGGAGGCGCGGGTGAAGCTGGTGAGCATGGTCGGGCATCGCGATTCGCCGACAGCGACGTGGCCGCAGCGTGATGGAGCGCCGATTTGCATTCAGGTGGGCGATGGCAAACACGAGGAGGGCGTCTTGCTCACACCGGCCCAGGACAAGCACGCCGAAGCGGCCAAAGGCTATGTGCGCACGCTGACGGATCGTTTTGCCCAGGCGGACACGCGGGATGCGTTTCACACCTATCGACTCATCATTCGTGGCGAGGACATGGCGGTGGAAATGGATGGCAAACGCCTCATCGAAGGTCGCGATGCCTTTTGGCGACCAGCGACATCGCCGCGCCAGTTCATCCGCTTTGGCTCCACCTCGAAGCCGTTCACGGGCGAGGCTCAGTGGGAGCTTGTGCGGCTCGGTTTGCGGCCTGCGACAACGGCGACGTTGGAGAAATCGCCGCTGAAGATCACCATCAGCGAGCCGTGGCCGCTCAACGTGGAGACCAAGAACACGGAATCGCGTCCCTACCTCTATGACATGGGCCAAGGTCTGCTTTTGACCAGCAATCCACAGGGCAGCGATGCATTGCTGGAGCCTTACATCGTGCGCCGCAGCACGGACGCGGGCAAGACGTGGCAGGCCGTCGCAGGCACCGAGCAAAACAGCGATTCACCGCAGGAACTCGTGCGCCTCGCCGATGGGCGCATCTTCGGGCCATCGCGTTGGACACGCTTGCAGCCGGACGGCACGCTCACGGGCAAAACGACGATCCTCGATGCCAAGGCGGAGACTTTCGCCATGCACGACAGCACCATCACGCTGCCGACGGAGTTCATGCCGGCAAAGGCAGGTGAAGTGCTGCTCTTTGAACGCCACATCTGGGCGGAGAAAGATGGCAGCATCACCGCGGTGGCCTGGAGCCGACGAGCCACGCTCAAACTGCCAAATGGCCGCGGGTTTCCGGAGCGTCACACGCATCTGCTCCGCAGCACGGATCTCGGCAAAACGTGGACGCATGTCGCGCACGTCGGTCTCGGTGGCGAGCCCGCCGTCGTGCGACTCAGCGAAAGCGAATGGCTGGCCGTCACGCGGCCCGATGCGCACATGTCGAACCTGCTGCAGCATCGCTCGCTCGATGGCGGCAAGACGTGGACCTTTGAGCGCACGCTCGAAGAAGGCAGCGTCATGCCGGACCTCGTGCTCATGAGCCACGGCGTGCTCGCCTGCAGCTACGGTCGCCCCGTTTCCAACCTCATGTTCAGCCTCGACGGCGGTCGCACCTGGCGGGACCACCGCGTCATCTCCGCCCGCGCCAACTTCAACTACACCGCCATCCGCGAGATCAGCCCCGGCCGCCTGCTCTACATGCACGACGGCCAGATCCCCGGCACGCTGGCGCGGATCAACTCGCTCTACATCGACGTGGAGAAGCTGAAAAAATGAAACCGGCCATGAAAGCGAAGTTCATCATTCTGTGCGCCACTCTGCTTGCCTCATTCAACGCTTTGCAGGCAGCCGAACTCACCGTCGGCCCAGGCGGCTTCAAAACAATTGGCGAGGGTGTGGCGGCTCTCAAAGCGGGTGACACGCTCACGATCATGCCG
>JBJONJ010000274.1:0-4910 GCA_046051905.1 Verrucomicrobiota bacterium | reverse complement strand
AATGCACTGGATTGATGTCGCCGCCGCAGCCCTGGACGAAGAACGCCATCGCGCCGGTGGCCTCTTCGATGACTTTGGACGCAAAGCCGGGATAGTCAGCCGAGTTGCCCTTGCTCGGCGGGTTCATGATCGGATGGCAGGCAAAGTGATACACGACCGCGAGCGGCGTGCCGTCGGCGCGGTCCAGCCGCAGCAGGCCGATCTGCGGATCAATCGGCCCGGTGCTCACCACATCCTCATCGCGCGGCATCGAGTAGGCACGGCGCATGTCCGTCTGTGTGCCGTCTTTGAGAAACATGCGGCGGTTTTCGCTGATGCGGCTCTCGCTGCCGACACCGGCGCTCACATGGACCGGCACGAGGTTCTTCGCGGCATCTTTGACGGCCTGTACGACGAGTTGTTGCAAATCTGCACGAACGACCCCGTGGCAGTGGCTGGCATTGACGATGATCTCGTCCGCGAGATCACCGAGTTCCTGACGCAGATTGGCTAGGAAACCATTTCCGATGCGTCCGATGCCACCAATCGCCACCGCATCCACGGTGACGAGCACGGCGGTGGTCTCGCCGCTCTTCAAGATAAGCGCCTTGGCAAAGCACGGATCATTCACCGGCACCGTGCGGTCGGTGATGTCCACCTTCGCGATGCCGGCGAGGATCTCGGCATGCAGCGGTAACGCGAAGAGAAAGAGGGCAAAAAAGTGTTTCATGGCGTGGCCCGAATGACAAAGGACGATGAGCGTGGAGGAACCTCGAAGCGCAGATGACCTTCGGCTGCGTTGATCGTTTGTCCTTTGGCATCACGGAGGATGATCTGCGCGGACTTCCATGACTCAGGCGGGCTGAGTTCGAGGGTCAGCGGCTGGTCGTAGAGCGCCGCGTCGGTGGCGCAATCGAGTTGGAAGGCGAGGCTCTTCGCATCGGATTTCACCAGCGTGAGCTTCGCGCTGCTGCGTTCAGCTTGATACTTGTGGATGTCCGCCATGCCCGCGATCCAGAGCTTGTCCTGATGCTCTTTGGCGATGTCGAGCGTGGCGCGGAAGTTTGCCTCACTGCTGCTGAGGCCATCGCCGATGTAGTGGTAATGCACGCGGCACCAGAGTCCGCGCTGGAGATGGGTTTCGAGCGCCTTGCGGAAAGCCTCCACACGTCCGCCATAGCTGTCATCCATGCCGAGCGAGCCACTGGAGGCATCAAACTGATGATACTTATCCAGGTAGTGACGCAGCGTGCGTGTCGTTTCCCAGAGCGTGCCGCCGCCGAGATTGAGTGCTGTGAGCTTGCTCTTCCCCGGCGTGAGTCTCCAAATCGCCTCCGCGGCGCTGCCGATCTCGCGATCCATGTCGTCATCACCCTTCGCGCCGCGATGATGCGCGGAGTGGTTCGCCAGCTCCATGTCGCCCTGCTTCATCACGGCCTCCCATTCGGCGTGCTGCGTCTCGAACGAGTAGTTTTGACGGCTGCCGGGCTCCTTGGGGCCGGGATTGACCATGAAGGTGCCTTTGAATCCGTATTCGCGCAGGATGGGGATGGCTTTGCTGAGGTGCGTGGGATGCGAGTCGTCAAAGCGAATGCTCAGCGCGGTGGTGCGGCCTTGCGGCCAGTTCGCGATGCGCACCTGCGCACCGCTCGTGGCATCCTGGATGACGCGTTCCTTGTCCGACGTGGTGCGTGGCAACGGCACCGCCGGCGCAACGGCCTGCACGATGAACGCGCTGACCTTGTCAGCCACAGGCACGAGGAGATTTGCCCATTCGATGCCAGAGCGTCGCACCGGCATCGCAGCTCCAGCCTCATCACGCACCTCCACGTCATTCGCGGGCCAGACGTTGCGTCCCGATTTCGGCAGCTCGACGCGCACACTCAGCGGCTGTGATTCACCCATGCGCTCGACCTGCACCCGCAGCTTGAACTTGTCCAAACTCGTCGCGCTGACCTTCGCCGGGCCTGAATAGCGTTCGAACGCGACCTTCACTCCACCGAGATCGGGTGTTTGCGCACCAAGCTCTGCGAGGAGCGAGCAGATCAACATCAGGTAACAAACGGTTTTCATCGAGCTTCGGGGTTCAGAGTCCACTTCACGGCATTGACGAGCAAACGACGCACATCGGCGATCTGCATGTCTTCCGGCGCGCCGAGGCTGGTGTAGAAGATGCGGGCCTTCTTGTCGCCGTAGGTGCGGGTCCATGCGACGGGCATGGGCTGGCTGGTATCGGTCTTGGCGGTGCCGATGAGAAGCGGGGTGACATCAGCGGCGAGCGGGAGCACTTTGTAGAGGGATTGGGCGCCGAGGATGTTCGTGGGGTTCACACCTTCGAGCAGCGGGCTGTTTTCAGCTCCAGGGGCTACGCGGACGGTGTAGGGCAGGCCTTTGGTTTCGTAGCCGGTATTCGGAGCGCCGAGGACTTCGTCGGTGAATTCCGGCCAAGGCACGAGGCTGGGATCGACGACCTCCTTTGGCTTTGGGATGAAAGCGTGGTTTGCGGTGCGGATGCCGAGCAGCGGCTTGCCTGCATCGAGATGAGCGCGGATGGCGGCCATTTGATCCTTCGGCGGGAAACGACGGCGTGAGAACAACACGAGCAAGTCCGCATCCTTCAGCGCCTCGACGAGTCCGGCGAAGTGATGCGGCTGCGGCTTGTCGCCGTCGATGATCGTGACCTGATGACCGAGCGGCCGGACCTGCTTCTCGGCGAAGTCACGCATGGTGCGCGGTGCTTCGTAGTTATTCGGGTCTTCGACGACCATGATGACGATGTTGGCCGCGTGAGAGGTCACGGCGAAGGCGAGGGCGAGCAAAAAGGCTTTCATGAGCGGGCGAGATTACGTGGAGAAGGCCGCTGATCTTCTCCGCGACACTCTCTTGCATCTTCGAAGAGCCCGCCGCATTCCTCCGGGCCATGCGCCTCCTTTTTGCCCTGCTCCTCGTTTTGACCGCACCGCTCCACGCGGAGCAGTTTGTGCTCTTTGATGTGACTTTCACCTTCACGCAGGAGGACGCGCTGAACTCGAAACCGAGCCCGTCGCACTACTACCTCAAGACTGACCGATTGAATCCGCAACGTCCGACCGACTGGACGACGCCAATCGACTATCGCAACGGCACCGCGCATCTGCGCCTCGAGGTTCTCGAGAAGCCAGCGGGCGATCAGCCGACCTCATGGAGCGTGTGCTACATCCCTTACAAAGGCCAAAACCATGGCTACGGCTGCATTGGCACCGGTGCGTATTCAAAGGCGGGCGTGATCGAGAAGGATCTCGACATGACGAAGTTTTGGCAGAACAACGACATCCTTTGGAACCAGGGCATCAAGGAGATGCATCTCGTGCTCAAGGACGACAAAAACCTCCACGCTCACAAGCGGCCCGATCCGGAGAAGTTCTTCCCCACGAAGGTGCGCATGACGCTAATCCAGATCTCCAAAGGATCGACGTATGATCCGAAGCTGGTGCCGGAGCTGCAGCCGAAGTGAGGCGGGGCGCTGAAATAGAAAACAGATGATCTGCCTCACACGACGTTGGCACTCATCAACGGGTCGCCTGCTGGCAGTTCAATCCAGAACTCTGCGCCGCCTTCATCGCGGTTATGGCAGCCGGCGCTTCCGTGGTGGGCATGCGCGAGGGCACGGACAACGGCGAGGCCCAGGCCCATGCCTGGTGTGTTGGCGGTGGCGGCGCTGCCGCGGCTGTGGCGCTGCCAGATTTTGGTGAGATCGGATGGGGAAAGACACGGCCCTGTGTCCTGCACGAAGATGCGTGCTTTGTCGTCCTGGATGCGCAGGGCCCAGCGTGATGCTCCCGCCGCGTGGCGAGGATGGTCTGAACGAGATCGGTGGCGCGGTCGATCTCCTCGAGCCCTCGGAAAGCGGCATTTGTGGTTTGATCGTAAAAGCTCTCCAGATTGTCGCGGATGCGGGCGAGCGGGGTGCGCAGCTCGTGAGCGAGAAGGTCGTTGGCGCTTTGCAACTTGTGCGTGAGGCCGTCGATGCGGTCGAGGTCGTCGTTGAAAGCTTTGGCAAAGGCTTGCAGCTCCGGCACGGCACCCGGCGCCACGAGCTGTGCATCGGTGCTGCCTTCGGCAAGCTGCCGCGTGCATTGCATCACCGCCCGTGCGGGCGTGAGCACCTGCCGCAAAAACCACCAAAGCGTCAGCAGCACGAACACACTCCACACGAGGCCTGCGACCTACGAATGACCGCGGATATGCTCCACATTAGCGCAGTCCTCCGCGTCAGGGCGGCCGAACCAGAGCATGTTGCCATCCTAGAGCTTTTGACAGCCTGCTAGGATCTCTTGCGGCTTGGTTGGATGCGAAAGCGTGGCGAGCATCTCCGCGGAGGCTTGCGGGCCATCGGATGCCAGTTGCGGCCATTCATAGCCGGCGACCGCGGGTGGGATCATTTCGAAAAGCACGATGCCGTCCGGCTGCGTAATGCGCACAGCCTAGTCGTCCTCACGCCCGCCGGCTGTAAAGACATCTTTGATCTCTTTGAGGCCGCTGCGGTTGTAGAGCACAGCGTACTCACCGAGATCGTCTAGCACCACGGCGCGGGTGATGCTGCTGAGATCGAGCTTCATCGCCCAAATGGCCGCGGCGATGTACAGTGCCGTGCTGCCTGTCATGAGAATGGCCAGCATGATTCCGCGCCTCCAGGTGGAAGGCAGGTGTTCAGGAATGAGCTTTGAGAGCATAGCCGTTTGCAGGGACAAAGGCCGTTCCGGCGTGTCGATCTGACGGCGCGTGCGGTAGAACATCGCCTCCAGCACGCAGTCGGTGACATTTTCACGAGCTGTGAGAAACAGCACAGGCATGCGAAAACCACGTGTACGCATCTGTTCGACCACCGTGTAGCCGTCCATGTTCGGCAGGCCCACATCGAGGATCACCGCGTCAAACGGCTCCTGTGCCAG